>JBBSWE010000101.1:0-10502 GCA_038046445.1 Nanobdellota archaeon
TATTGGGGATGCAGGAAATACTCAAAAGTGCTTCAGGTTACTGAAGTGGTACGGTTTAATTTATGTTGAACCAACATTATATTAAACCTAAACAACATATTGTTCTTATGACCGAAAACCTAGAAAATATTGTTGAACAATCTCCAAAAAAGGATAGAACTATTGGGGATAAAGCCAAAGAATATTTACAACGTTATGGAGTTGCTGAAGTTATCTCTAAAGCCTCCTTTGCTATTGGATACAAGGTGGCTTATGATTATTCAAGAGATGAACTTTTTGCTTCCTATGTTGCTACGCAATGCGGAAATCTTGGATTTTATGGCCCAATTGTAATACGTGATATTGTTGGTACTAAAAGACAATATAATAAAGATGGTAAAAAATTTGGGGCGAAAGACCTTGGAACAATACTAGGAAAATGCGCTTTAGAATTTGGTCCAACGGGAGTAATTGACACATTAGTGACTCGTCCTCTCATTACCGATGCAGTAACAACGTCTTTAGGAACAGAATACAACTTATTTGGGTCAATCTTAGCGGATATTTTTTTCTATGTAGGAACAACTAGAATTTACGAATGGATAAAAAGTAAGAAATCATAACTAAATTTGGCAATGACTATTACGGGGGAAGCTCTAAACTACAAACAAGTCCTTTTTGAACTTGCTCACTACGTTCGCACCACGTTGCACTTTCACTTTGTTCAGGGCGTATAACAGGATCCATACGTTATACGTAATTTTTCTTCCACATTGCTTTGCAACTTGTCGATGATTTTTCTCTCTCACATACAAAGCTCGAGAGACCACTCACTCTGTTCATTAAAATTTTCGACAAGCTTCGGGCTATGCCTAATTTTTAAGCTGTTCTCGGTTTCGCATAATCGACAAAACGAAACAACTAAGAAATGCTACGCACTATCTCCTAACAATGATTATGCGGCTCACAAGTTCACCCAAATTTTGGATTTAACTATTCTCGGGGGCTACGTTACGACGAGGGGGCTTAAGTTCTTTTACGATTTCTTGCACATATTGGACACCACCTGCCTCTGCTAATACTGTCCGGCACGGCTTCCCAAACATGATTTTCTTTACATTGCCAAATAAGTTTAGTACGAGCACCAACAAATTTCGGGGATAAACACTTACCGCCTCTGGATATAGCAATTTTCTCCATATCTTCTATTGTCTTACCTCTTCCAGCACAATAGGGACACCAATAACCATTTCTAATATTATTTGGTGCTGCCAGCCAGGTATGATTATTTTCACATTGCCACTCCAATTTTGTAGAATTATTAATATAATTATTAGATAACATTTTACCGTTTCTAGAATTTGCCAATTTCTCCATTTCTTTTATCTTATTAGGAGAATAAATATCTAATTCATTATAATTTTTCTTTGAATTTCTGTTCGGCACAAAAATGCCATTTGAAAGACATTCTTTTATAATAAATTCTTTTAATTTATCAAACTTAATTTTATATGGAATTCTTACCAAAATAATATCATGTTCTTTGCATAATTTTAATTTTAATTCATCATCTCTTTTTTGTTCTTCAAGTGTTCTCTTTTGGTGAAAGAATCTCGTTTGTTTATAATGCTGTTCTCCCTGATATTCAAAAGCTATCCCCCACTGTTTAGAATAACCATCTAATTCCATCCTGTTACCTTTTTCATTGACAAGCCACTTAGGTTTATCTTTGTCTAGTTTCTTTCCAAATAAATCTTCAAAAATCTTAGAACAAATTCTTTCACTTATACCAACCGAACATATTGGACACCATCTCCCTTGTTGAATTTTATTGGGTGTAGCTTTCCAGATATGTTTTTCTTTACACATCCAAGTAAGTTTAGAATGAGCATTTGTGTATTCTTTAGAAAGACATTCCCCACCTCTTGCGAGTGCAATTTGTTGCATTTGTGATATATTGGCCCTAAAAGTTCCTGCGCATTGCGGACACCAACCTCCTCTTAAAATTATTTTAGGAACAGAAGACCATGTATGATTATTATTACATTGCCACATTAATGATGTGTGATTATTAATATAATTTTCCGATAAACATTTTCCTTCTTTTTCCTCAGCAATTTTTCTAAAATAATCAATGTTGTGTTTTGCATTTCCAGCACAATGTGGACACCACTTGCCTTGCTTTATTTTATCATAGGTCGTCTCCCAAGTATGCCCATTATTGCATTTCCAAACTAATTTACTATGAGCATTAATATACTTTTCAGAAATGCACTCTCCTCCCTTATCAACCGCAATCTTTCGCGCATCTTCGATAAATATTCTTCTCATTTCTTATAGAAATAGCTATAAAACTTATAAAGATTCTTGAAAGAACAACCTAAACCATGAACTCCCTAGAATCTCTTCAAAAATACTGTTCCCTCTTCCTTCACAATACTTCTCTCTACATCATCCACACCGGCTCAACGTGGCTCACTGTAAAACAGGAAGTAACTCCTGAACTCATCAAAAAGCATCTGGAAAGACAAATCGTCATCGGCTTATGTCCGCAAAAAGATGACGGAACAGTAAAGTGGGTAGCCATAGACTTTGATACTCATAATGGAGAGTTCATAGAAATCATAAGAGAGAATGTCAGAAAAACAAAAGAAAATCTAGCCAGAGTAAACATTGATCCGCATTTGGAACAATCCGGAAGAGGCTACCATTTATGGCTTTTCCTGGAAGAACCAATGTTAAGAGAACGTATTGAAAGATTTGTCGGACAATTTATTTATCATTCTGCCGAATTATACGCAGGAAAGACTAAAATAAGAATTCCATTAGGAAGCTACCAAAAAGACAAGTCTATCTTCTGCGGTTTTTTAGACGATAACTTCAACCTCATTGAAGACCAAGAGCAATATCTCTTAAATATTAAGCCGACAAATATTGAAACCATAAGAAATGCCAGAAATCAAGTAAGAGAAAACAGGTCAATACTCAAAATTAATCCCATTTCAGAAAACAAAAAGAGAACCATTGTTACCGACCAAAAATGGTTTACGTTCGATAAAGAGAAGAAAGAAATTGCCCCAAAACCAGAAATAAACAAAAACAAAGTCTTAGAAATGACCGATAACGAGAAACATAAACTCATTCTCCGACTACTATTTGAAATGAACTTAAGCCCCCTCGAAATTAGAAACATAAAAGTAAAAGATATTAGCCTGAACGAGCAACTTTTAAGCATAAGCAAATACAAAACAAACGAGAGGAAAATGCTTTTAGTCCCTGGGCATTTACTCGAGCCTCTAAATAATTATCTGACTAACAAAAAGCCCGAAGATCTGCTTCTTACTGGTGCTAGAGGCAAGCGATACAATGTAAGAACTATTGAAATGATAAGATCCAAGAACATCGAAAAACTAAACTCCGCCCCCGAGAATAATGATAGTCTCAGCAAAGCTTCGTGATTGATATTTCTGATTAAATCCAAAACTACACCGAGAACAAAAATACAGTCAGCAGAACCTGCGGTGCTTGCTTCCTTTAGGTGGAAGAAAAACACCGTTCGCCATCAAAGGCTCTCTACGTATAACAGGGGCCCCATACGATTTGCTCTAGTTCTTTGTATTACGAAAGCAGAGAAAAGATTAGCGTTACTTTTGCTTCACCAGAATGGTGCAGATTACCTCAAAACTAACGACATTAACTTTATAAAGTAGTATTTGATAAACAAAACTATGGGAAAAGACGCATTACGAGAAAAAAGACTAACCCTTGTTAGTTTCATTCTAATAGCAACTATCTCTGCAACTTATTTTTACTATAAATATTATGCACAAAAGATACCAAGCGCATTTTTAGATCCCATACAATTTATTGTATTTTTTATTTTTTATTGTAATTATCTCTTGTTCATTTTTTAATTTGTTATTTCAATGCATAATGCTAACTAAATTTAAAGAAATAACCCACTGGGGGGGTTGGGAAGACAGCTCTTTTAATTTTATGTTTAAAGCGTTTATTGGAGGATTATTTTTAATAGGGTTTGTAATATTATTTGCCATCATGTATTACTTATTTGAATTTATCGAAAACCTATCTTTCCCGATGTGGATATCACTTTCGCTAATTGTATTAATTTTATTAGCTGGGCTTATCTTAATATTCAAAATAGCAATTTCTTTCTTTCAATTCTTAAAGAGTAAGAACTGGAAAATTACTGATTTTACCCTAGAAAAAAAGATATAATAAAACTCCTTTGTTTTGTATTTTTATATCTAATTATAATAATTGGAATTTATGGTTCAGCTGGAAGTGTGAATCTAACCATTAACAAAAACCTATTTGTACATAATGAAGAAAATTTTGTAATTATTACTGTAAAAACAACTGGTGCAAATTATGAAAACAGGGGAACAATAACGTTAAAAAACTCTACTTCTACTTTGTTTATAAAAGATTTTATGAACAGTAATTTTTACACAAACACTCGTATGAGAAATTATACTAATGAAAGGATACTTCTTCAACAAGAGGGAAAATCTATAATAAAATATGAAAATGGTTATTTTATCTCCTCGGAGGGAACTTACAAACTATTTATTCCAATAAGTAGCTTACAATCCGGATTTTATGAGGTAAGTGTAGAAAATTTAGGTAAAAGAAAAATAGAAAGGTTTATCATAGAGAAATAAATGCTTTTATATCTCAATTCAAAAATCTACATCAGTCTATAAAAAGCGAGCTATTTTTTCTAATTTTAGAAACGATTAAGGATAATCAATACAACTTTCTTTATGCTGATAAGTATTACAGCGAAATATTCTCTTAATCGTTTTTATCCATCCTTTAAAAAAACCATATTTTTTAAGACAAATAATCCCATATTCGGAACAATGCGGATAAAAGCCGCATAAAGTTGTTTTTCCTTTCTTTAAATCGTGCTTAGCTTTCCATATTTTAATCCATTTACGATAAATTACTCTTATTCCCCATATACTTGCTCTTACAAGAAGATTATTATTGCTTCTTAAAATATTTAGCTGTTTTTGTAACATTAGAACTACCACATTTTGGACAAGATTTTAGTTTTGCTATTTGTTGACCTAGCTGAGTATTTGCGTTAGCAGTTGCGGTAACCATACAAGGATTACAACAAGAGCCAAGACCCATCATAGCGTTCGCCATTCCCTGTCCTGACATTTGTTTTTCAACGGAATCCAAATAATGCCATTTATTTTGGCATTCATTACAAGTACAGGCCCATTCTTTGGCGTACTGTTGCTTTTCTGACCAAGTTAAGTTTTTATACTTTTCTTCACTTAAAGTATTTATGTTTGTCATTTTATTAATTGATTTGAGACAAGTTGATGTTAAAAACAAAGGTATATGGACAAATACCTTGAGTTTCGATAGCTTCGATTTCTTCTTTATTTTCCCCACACCCTTCAAAAGTTATAATTAACTTAATTTTTTCATTTCTTTCTTCTGGTTCTAAGTAAAACAATCCTTTTACATACCCCTCATTCATATTATATTCTTCATTGGAAACATAATCTCTAGATGGGAGGGATAAAAATGCTTTTCTATTTTCACGTAATTTTATTGGGACATTCTCCCAAGTATAATCAAAATATTGATATTGTCTATAGTAAGGTAATCTTGAACCGTACTTTTGATTTAATTCATTAAAAACTTGTTTTCTTAAATTTTCATCAGAAGCTCCCGTATAAATATACTTTCTAATATCGTACCATTCTTCAGCACCCCATATCCTTGTAGAACCAAAGTTGTTTTCGGCATCGGATTTTACATATGATTGTAATACACATGCTTGTACATCAAAACAATTCTTTTTCACTTCTTTTAATGTAACTTTTATTCCATTTTTTTCTATCGTATCACTAATACCATACTTCACATTTTTTTTATTTCCAGTTCCAGCTTGAAGAAGATTTTTTAATTCTTTAAGATGGAGGGATATTGTTTCAATAGAATCAATAGTAGAACCATAGGGGGACGGCTGTGTCTGTATATCTCCAGCATAATGGGCAAAATATTCTGAATCAATATTTTCAAAGTCTATTTTTGCATTAGTTAATTCAATAATTGAACCCCCAGAACAGAAATTGGTTATCTTATCAAAATTAACATTAACTCGTTTCCCAAAATCAGTTAATCTTTGAATTAAGTTCTCAAAACGCTCTTTGAGCAAAATATTATCCGATATTTTAGAATTAGATAAATCTTGATTTAATTTATCTGAAATGCTTTTCTTCAATTTTAACTTACTACATAATTGTTCTTTAGTTAACTTTTCAGAGGAGAACTCATCAATAAGATTACTTGCTTCTTTTGATACACTTGCAAAGCTAGAAAACATTTTTTCTAGTGAATTAACAAATTCTTCAGAAGAGGATTGCTCTTTAAGTCTAACTTGTGATGGTTCTATCTTCTCATTAACAAAGGGAGTTTGTTGTTTTAGAGGAGTCGTATTTTCATTTGATTTTTCATAAGTAAAAGAGTTACTTTGAGATTGTTCATTGGTTGTGTAAGATGAGGAATAACAACCAATTAAAAATAGTGTAACTAAAATTACAGTGATTATAAATATTTTTTTCATTTGTTTTAATAATATGAAGAGACTTTTAAAGTTTTCCAAAAAGAATTATTTCCACTGCTAAGTACCTTACCCAATATAACTAGACTCTTTCTTCTTAATCTTGGTTCCTGCTCCCCCGCTCATCTCTGCTGACCACTCATTTGTATTAAGCACCTTTTTTCCGGAAATAACGAAATTTTAGTGCTAAATGAAGAGGAACATCAATCATAGCTCCGCAAATAGCATCTTTTTTCCGCAAATAACGGAATTTTTATGCTAAATAGAAAGATTTATTAATGAGTAGGCTTTAACAGCCAGGCATGGTCACAAAATATGATGTTTTCATGGAGTTGTATGCTCAAAGCGGCCCACAAAAAATTATAGCTCTGGTCAAAAGCTTAAAGCAAAAGAAATCAGAATATGACCAAATTAGGAAGATTTTAGAAACGCTGGCAGAGATGAAGCTGATTACTAAAAATAAATATGGTTATGAAAAAGTAATGAATGCCAAGAATCAGCACCTGTTTGAAATGATGAAATATTGCCTGCAAAATGGCGTGAATTATAATGACTTATTTAATAAAAAAGTAGCTCAATATTTAAGTAAAGCTTTTTTCAGGAGATCTTTTACTGCTAATGACCTCCATCTTCATCCCCGGACTTTTAGTCAGATTTCATCACTCTTAGAAAAAAATGGCTTTTTAATCATCCTTTCCCGAAAACCGTTCAAGGCCATGGTGCCCTATAACTCTTTCTTAGGAGATTTAGTGGTGTATTATGGATATCACCCTTTGGTTGTTAAGAAGCAGCAAAATGAATATTTTAATGAAATCCAAAAAGAATTAGTAAATTTCAAGAGGTTAAGAGCCAAAAATATGCGGAAATACCAGGAACTTTTAGAAACATTTCAAATCAAGTTCATTCACCACAGCCTAAGTATTGAAGGCAGCCCCGTTACCTTAGCTCAAACCATTAAGCTGCTGCGCGACCAGATTGTTCCTGAAAATTTAAGTGTGGAGTCTGTTCAAGAAGTTCAAAATTATCAAAAAGCATTTCTGCAGATGCTTCAAAATGTGAGAGATGAACTTCCATTGACTAAAGAAAGTATATTGAATTATCATTTCATTGCTTTGCAGCATAAGCCCCAATGGGCAGGTAAGATTAGAGATGAAATGGTTATCATTAGGGGTAATGAAAAATTTAAAGTGGCCGCCCCAAGAGAGATTGAGCCCTTGCTGAACCATCTTATTGAAAAATATAATGAATTTGGAAAACCAAGAAAAATTAAAAATAATTTTTCAATTGTAAATAAAGGCTTACATACTTTATTTACAATGAAAAAACATTCATTAAAAGAGATTTTTGATTTTACTGCTTATCTTCATAATGAGTTTCAGCATATTCATCCTTTTTTTGATGGCAATAGCAGAACTACGAGGCTCATCACTTTCCATTTCTTGCAAATGAATGAAATCCCCATCTTTGACATTCCTTTAGGGATGTTAGAAGAATATATATTTTCAACCAAAGGGGCTAAGAAAAGAGATGATTGCCGGCTGGGCCAAGTTCTGCAACAGATAATTCTCTACAACTTGAAAACTATTAATGAAAGCTTAGCGTAAAATTGGAGATTAAGTTACACATTTTACCCAATATAACTTGATTCTTTCTTCTTAGGCTTGGCTCCCGCCGCTCCCGTTCCGCCAGACATCTCTGCCGCCCATTCCTGCGTCTTCTTAATCAAATCTTTTTCCACTTCAATAATATTTTTATTCATCTTTTTCAAATCTAATCCAAAATGGAACTTCCGCTCAATCACGTTCAACACTTCCTGCGCCCCCTTTACACCTAAGTACATGGGATGGCCAAAAGTTTCCGCCAGTAAACTAACACCAGAGATTTTACGTTTCTTGCCTAATCCCAATAGTACCCCTGAAACACCTACAATCGGCCCTACTATCCCAAAAATATCTTTTTCTACCAACATTCCTTTTTGAGAATATTCCTTAAACAATTTAGGATCATTCCCGGTACAATAAACCTTGGGCTTCTCCGGAACCTGCTGCAATCCAATTCCACCAGTAGTAATTATTTCTTCACAATGAAAGTTTTTGGCAATAGTCAAAATCTCGTCGCAGAAATGCCAGCAGCTTTCTTCGTCAATCGGTTGAATATCTCCTACTAACAATAACAAATCTCTTTTTTTAGGGTCATTAAACTTTTTATAATATATCTCGATCTTGGGCATTTCTACCAAGTTATTTACCCCTACAAATACGGAATGAGGAAACTTGTAAGAAAAGAAAGTGTATAATTTGGTAGCGTTAAGACTTTCTACTAAAAAATCTGCTGCAATCTTTCCGACGTTGCCGATGCCTGGAAGCCCTTCAATCAATAGAGGATTGCTCAATTTAGGCAGCTGCTGCGTTTCTGAAATAATCTCCCACTCTTTTTCCATAACATTATTCAATTTTTATTCCTTTATATATTTTTGTATGGATGGAAATCTGCAACCCAACATAAAGAAAGGGATATGAATAAGGAAAAGAAGAGGATTAGGTATTTGGTTTTTAGGTAGGCTGTGCACGTAGAAAATACTCTAACGTTTGGAGATGCAATATTCTAAAGAGAGTTTAAACTTTATCTCCTTCTATTAACTTAATTCTCGTTGGTTTAAAATAAGAGAGGATATCGTATAAGTTGGGGTGGTTGTCATAAATATGAGAAATGCCCGAAATATGCAATAACCTAACCTGTTTTTCCATCAATAAATCTGCTATCTTCGAAGCCATGGAAAAGTTTCTTTCGATAAGTTTAGTCTCCATTTTTACATCAATGTCTCCCTGACGGACATAATCTTCATCAACCTTTTTTTGTATTTGGGAAGGTGACAAGGCCAGAAGAGCCAATATTTGCTCTGTTGCCATATTTTGCACACTACCGGAAGAGCCACCCTCATATTTTACAAAACTAATCAACTGAGGATCTTCAATCCCTATAACTCTTGTTTCTTTCTTAGAAGAATATTCTAATGGGACCCATCCTTCAAATGCACGGGTTAGATAGAATTTTACCAGCGAGTCAATATTTATTTTTGTTAAGATATCAGAAGGCATATTTTGTTGCAACGCCGCTTTTAATGATACTTCAGTCGATTGTGCTACAGTCAGATGCTCTTCCCAGACTTCTTGCAACCCCCTCTCGGTATACTCCGTTGTGATTATGTCGGGTTTAATCCAATTTAATATGTTCATTAACCTATTTGGCCCGTCAAAATCAATATGGCGAGTTCCACACAAATATAATTCGCTAGACATAGATTATTAAAAGAGGAATTAATTTTTAAATGTTTTGGTTGTAACTACTGCTTGATAAAAACAGAATCATCAAACCCAACATTAAAATAAATCTGCGGACGGCAGGTCTAGTCACTTCGTTCGTGACCTGCCTCCCGCAAAAGATAATGGAATAGCTACAACCAAAAAAGTAAAACTAGAAGATGCGGACGGCAGGGTTCTTCACCATAAGGAGCTTTGCCTCTTATCAACCCAAAATTTATGTTAAATATGTGCTGTTTAAAAGAATACAGTTTCTTTGGAATCCAAATACTTTCTTTTTGAAAGAAAAGATTTGATGCGGACGGCAGGGCTCGAACCTGCGCAGGCACTAAGCCACTACCATTCTGATCTAAGACCCTCAAGGTAGCACGTAAAGTCTGGAAGAGATTCCATTTGACCACTCCGCCACGTCCGCGAGAATAATTTGTATTTGTGCTTAGTTTAAAAAAGTAATGTGATTTTTACTTGCTCACAAACTTATTCCCTTTGATTAAAAAAGTAATGTGATTTTTACTTGCTCACAAACTTATTCCCTTTGA
Source organism: Nanobdellota archaeon (assembly GCA_038046445.1). GTDB lineage: Archaea > Nanobdellota > Nanobdellia > Woesearchaeales > GW2011-AR9 > JACRPH01. Next base: position 10,449 of record JBBSWE010000101.1, read on the forward strand.
CAAGAAAGCTCCCTTCGGTCGCTAAAAACTGAGTTCACATTTTAATTTCTTTCT
>JBBSWE010000102.1:0-18618 GCA_038046445.1 Nanobdellota archaeon
GCTTAATCCGTCTTCAAAAATATTCTGCGGATTCTCTAATTGCAAGTACGCCTTGCCTTTCTTGAACAAACTGGTAAAGATGCGTTGGAAATTTTCATTGGCTTTCTCAAAAGTTTTCATGAAATGGTCCTTCTTCCTGCTTTCGATCTCGTTCATTAGGGTCATGATATCTACTTTCTCTTTCTCTAAACTATCCTTCTTCTCGATAAGTTCTCCATATTCTTTCTCTACCTGCTCATAAATTTCTAATGCTTTCATATTGACCGCAGACATCTGAGCCAGGGTAACTTCAAATTTAGAAATCTCTTCTTGCATCTGTTCTACATTCTTATCTTTTAAAATAGTCACATTCTGATAACGGGAAAACTCTTCCTGTAATCCGGCCAATTTGGCTTTTACTTCCGCATTCTTTAATGAAATCAGATTAATGTCCCGCTCTTGTCCTCGAGACTTTTCTCTTGACGCTTCAATTTCATTCTCTTTAGCATTAACTTCCTGACTGAGCTTATCGCGCTGGTTGAACATCTCTTTGTATTTAGAATAAAAGTCTTTACTGGCCTTCTCTTTTTCTACCAGTTCTTTCTCCTGAACAGAAATTTTCTCTCCCAACTTTTTAATTTCCACATTAAATTGGCTTTCTTCTTTATCGTGCTGCTTTAATATCTCTTTTATCTTCTCTACTTCCGGAGCAAACATCTGCTCCTCCTGCACTTTAATATTCTTTAAGTCTCCTTCTAAATGCATCAACTCTTCACGAGTTTTCTGGCGAGATTCTTCAAAAGCAGTCAATTGCGCTAGTAAGCGCGGATTTCTTAATTCGTTCACTTCTGAACGCAAGTTTTGTTTCTTCTCCTTTAAATCGCCCAATAGTTTGTTGATAGAAGTGATATCTTTCTGAATCTGGTTCAATTCTTGATCCACTTGTTGTAACCTTTTTTGTGCTTCTTTCTTAGCTTCATTATTAATCTCTAAATCATTAGTATCTAAATGCAAGGTCTTTTCCAGCTTGATAATGTCTGCTTCCCATTCCGATTTCTTTAAACGCAAGGAGGAAATTTCTTTCTCATTGGCTTCTCTTTTCATTTCGACGTTCGCAATCACTCCTTCTAATTCTCCCATCTCTTTCTCTACTCTTTCTAACTCATCCATAGAATCTTTCTCTTGGAATCCTAGAGATGATCTTCTGGCCAAGAAACCACCCTTCATCACTCCGCTAGATTCAGCCACGTCTCCTTCCACTGTAACCATCTTAATTCGGCTAATTCCTACTTTAATCGAAGTTGGTACATCTTCAACCACCACAGTGTTGCCAAAGACATAACCGAAAGCTTTTTGATATTGTGGTTTGAAACTTATCAGATTAATAGCAAAATCGTGCACTCCTGGAATTTTGGCCAATTTCTGGTCTTCAGAAGAAATCTCTTGCGATTTAATCTTGTTAAGTGGAATAAAAGAAGCTGAGCCCAATTTATTACTCTTCAAATATTGAATACATTCTGCCGCTACATTTTCGTTGTCTACTACTATATTTTGCAGGCGATTTCCGGCTGCACTTTCTAAAGCCAAAGCATATTTCTTGTTTACTTGTCCCAATTCCGAAACAGTTCCGTGCACTCCTTTAAACTTCTTTTTATTTTCTAAAATACTGGAAAGAGCTTTATTGCTCATCAATTCTGCTTGCATCGATAGGGATTTGGCATTAAGTTTAGCACTTCTTTCTTGCGTTTCCACTAATTTCTTACGTGCATTGGATAATTGAGAAGCAAAACTGCTGTCTTGATCCAGGCAGGCATTTAAACGCAGTGTGGCGGCTTTGAAATCCGTTTTCTTCTGCTGCAGTTCTTTAATCTGTCCTTTATTCTGCTGCTCTACTTCCTTAACTTTTTTCAGTCTTTCATCCATTCCTTGAATTTGATATTCCAAACGATCCTTCTCCCGCAACAATTCTTGCTGCTTTTGACGGATTTGCTGCACTTCTTCCTGCTTCTTCTCAATTAACTTATCTTTATCTTCAATTTCTTTATCTAAATCCTGAGACGTTTCAATCTTGTTCTTCTTTTTGAAATCCGCAATGCTTTTTTCTAAATCCTTAACCTCTTTCTCCTTTTGAGAAATTTTTTGTTCTAAATCTTTTTTGTTTTCTTTGGAAACAGAAGTCTTTTCTCCCAATTCTTCAATATCCTGTTTTAATTGGTCTTTTCTCTGCTGGATTTTGTTAATTTCATCTTTAAGTGTAGAAATTCTGGTTTTATCCTTGGCCAGGTTGACTTTTAAATCTTCAATTTCTTTATGCACCGAGACCTGCTCTTTCTCTCCTTTCGTTTCAATTTCTTGGTTTATCTTGTTGATTTTCTGTTTGTTTTCGTTAACTCTCTCTTTCAGTTGAAAAATTTCTTTCTCTGCTTTAGTCAACTGTTCTTGGAATTTGCCCATTTCTTTCTCATGTTCTTGGCGAGCTTTCTCCTTCTCTTGAATCAATAAATGTACTCTGGTAGCTTTATAAGAATCAATTTTGTCGCGTACTTCTTTAAACCTTAACGCTTGGTCGCGGTCTTTCTTCAATTCTTTTAAATGGGTTTTTCTCTCTTGAAGAATGATGGTAGCATTGTTTAATTTTTCATCGACTTTGTCCATTTCTAACAGGGCCTTATGTTTTTTTTCTTCATAAATAGAAACGTCACTGATCTCTTCAATCACTCTTCTTCTTTCTAAAGGAGACATATCCACAAAATGATTAATGTCTCCTTGCAAGATGATATTATACCCTTCGGGATTGATACGGGCAGCAGACATTAAATCTAGTACTTCAGTTCGAGTTCTTTTCTTACCATTAATACGATAAACACTATTACCTTCGTTAGAAATAGTACGATTAAGGACTACTTCTTCGGCATCTACCGGGAAAATCTTCTTTTTGTTGCAGAAAGCAATTTCTACACTGGCTTCTCCTGCAGCTTTTTTATTCTTTCCTCCGTTAAAGATCAAGTTAGAAGCCTTTTCTACTCGCATAGACTTGGCCGAAAGGCGGCCTAGAACAAAACAAATGGCATCGCCGATATTACTTTTACCGCTGCCGTTCGGCCCCAAGATGCAGTTAAATTGGTTATCGAAAGGAATCTCGGTCTTGTGAGCAAAACTCTTAAATCCATGAATGCCAATCCGATTAATTTTAGTCATAATTTCTACTACTCTCTTTTTATGTGGCTAATGTTTAGGTGGTGGTTTATAAAAATTGCTATTTTCCAGGCTCTTTTTGGAGCGATTTTCGGTAGCAGAACATCGAAAGCCTTTTAAATAAGGGGCAAGCTTGAACTTAAAGAAGGAATATACTATATATGCAAGACCGAACCTTTGAAGCTTTGGACCGTTTAGTGGAAGAGTTATCTAGACCGGAAGCTGAACCGGCAGTTAGGTTATTACAACAACCAGATTATAATCAAACGGAAGAACGACGAGTAGGACAAAATGTTGCTCTGCGGTTAAATACTTATTTTAATGAATTTGTGCAAAAGGTATCTTCTGCCAGGACCCCTACTGAAGCTTTAGATATGGCCTTAAGTGATTTAAAGACCACTGGTTTTTTTGCGCCTAGAATTTATCGTCGTAATAATGGTTATTGTGACTTGATTCGACCCGCAGCAGAAAGCTTTAGTTTCGATGCTTCTAATCCCCTTTATCGTCATCTCTTTGTGGAAGGAAATCCTTTCCTCGTCTTTAATACTTCTGATCCTGCCTTAGAGAAAGGAGTCAGTAATCTTACTCATAATCCTTCTTTAAGACTACCTGCGGAAGTTACTGAATCCGTCGGTTTAAGATATTCCGTTCCCTCTCTTATCTTGCAGAAAGACATTGAGGGGATAGTTGTAGTAAGTTATAATCCTAACCATCTTTTTGCTAATGGTAATCCAGCAAGTATCGGTTGGAGAATATTAAGTTATGTTGTAAACATTGTGGGAATGCAAGTAAAATCACTTTTAGACGCCAAATATCACGAAAGAGTAATCGAAGAAGCTCAAGCTCTAGCCCAGGAGAATGAACGTTTAGCTATCCACGATCCTTTGACCGGCATGCTCAATCGTTATCAAATGTTTGGGCATTTAAAAGAAATTTGGACTGCTCAATCTAGAAGTGATGAGTATGGAGCAGAATTTTTACTTGATTCTGACCGCCTTAAAGCAATTAATGATACTTGTGGACATGCTCAAGGGGACAAGGTCTTAATAGAAGTTGCCGAAAAAGTGAATATAACTTGTCGTGATTATTTTGACTCTCGGGGAATACGAGCTCATGCGCATCGATACGGTGGAGATGAGTTTGTAATATCCGCTAGAGGTAGATCGGATCAATCTTTGGCAGATTTTTCTAATTGTATGGAAGGATTTTCTCGCTATCTTTTAGGAGTGATGCACGACATAAGTACTGTTCCTGCTGAATTTAAGCCCACTTCCGCTAGTTTGGGTGTGGTTATTACTCAACATCAAAGATATGCCGATATAGGAGAAACTTTTAAGTCTAACGGGGGTAAGAGCATTGTTACTTTTACTCCGGACGAAGAAGGATGGCATAATCGTACTGATTTGGCTTTGTATCGAGCCAAAGAAGCAGGAAGAGATCAGGCTCGGCTGTACTTACCCGACGGCACAGAAAGAGTAATCCGGCCTTAAATCCTAGACTTCAACGAAATCTTTATAAATACACATCTAAAATTAAGTTTAAAATGTTCTACCGCGTCAAAGTCAAGGATTATATTCGGGTGCCCCCGGCCATGTTTAACTTAAACAAGCGGGAATCAGTGCTGCAGAATGTCAAAAGCAGTTATGATAACTATATTTCTAAAGAACTGGGTTTTGTGGTAAATGTAGTTGATGTAGGAGAAATCAAAGAAGGAATTATCATTCCTGGAGATGGAGCTGCTTATTATGATACCGAGTTTGAACTCTTAACTTTTAAGCCGGAGATGAATGAGTTGGTGTTCGGAAGAATCCGTGACATTACTGATTTTGGAGCATTCATGGAAATGGGCGGAGCGGAAGGAATGGTGCATATTTCTCAAAGCATGGATGATTTCGTTTCATTCAGCAAGGATAAAGTATTACAAGGTAAGAAAGGCGGTCAGTCTTTAAAAGTAGGAGATAAATGTAAAGCGCGCATTATTGCTATAAGCTATAAAGATTTAAACAATCCCAAGATCGGTTTGACCATGCGTCAAGAAGGTTTGGGTAAGATTGAATGGTTAGAACAACCTGAAAAGGAAGTTAAAGAAAGCAAAAAAGAAAGTAAGAAGGATAAACATGACTAAGAAAAATGCTTGTAAAAAATGTAAGTTGCTGGTAGAAGGAGAAACCTGTCCAGTTTGTAAAGCAGACAGCGTTACCAGTAGTTGGCAGGGAAGAGTGTTCATTAATGATGTTAATAAATCTTTAATCGCAGAAAAAATGGGAATAAAAGTTAAAGGCGAATACGCTATCAAAGTAAGGTAGGGGGAAAGAGAATGCAAGTTGATATTACAGAAAAGAAACAGAATCCTTTTTTGAAAAGAATCGAAGTTAAAGGTAAAGTTGTTTTTGAAGGAGCCACTCCCAGCAATGTTCAAATGGGAGAAGCTATTGCTAAAGATATGAAAGCTAAAGAAGTGGAATGCGTGGTAGTCAAACAAATTCATACTGCTTTCAGCTTGCGTGAAGCTAACTTTGTCGCTTTTGTTTATGATACTATTGATGCGCGTAAGAAAACCGAGAAGCTCACTACTCAAGAGCGCAAGAAAATTGCTGAAGCGAAGAAAGCTGCCGGTGAAAAGAAAGAGGGTGAGCAATAATGGCCGACAAACCTAAACCAAAAGCAGGAGCAAGTAAGGGCGGAGCAGTTAAAGGCGGCAAGAAAAAAGGAAAATCTTTAGGTTCTTTATATACTATTGCTGGAGATAAGATTACCAGAAATAATCGTACTTGTCCTAAATGCGGACCAGGAATGTTCTTAGGGAAGCATAAAGATCGCTTAGTCTGCGGTAAGTGCAAGTATGTTGAGATGACTAAGAATTAATTTTTAAAATTTTATTTTTGTGGTGATGGGGTGTTTTGGAAAAGATATGCCTACTAAACAAATCGCTTGGGTGGATGAACAGAGTCATTACCGAGATCCGATCATGGAGTTGCTTGCGGATGAGGAACATAAAGTTGATTTATATTACGATTCTTTTCGAGGATGCGAAGGATTATTAAGTAAACCTTATGATTTAATCGTCACCGATGCTTCTCTGGATCCGGATACTCGAGTGGGGAAGAAATATTGTTTAAGAGTGGGGATGTTTAATACCGGAATTTTAAATTTAATTTCTAGAGTTAGGGAAGAAGGCCCTAATCGAGAAACACCCATTGTCGTATTCACTACTTATGGCAGCTTAACTCCGAGAAAAATAACTGATCAATTGGAGGAGATGGTTAAACGTTTAAATGCCACAGGAAACATTGAAGTGGTTTCTTTTTCCGATGTAGGTTACGTTGATTTCGCTGAGAAGGTTCTGGGAAAATATCTGCTGTAGTTATTTAGCAAAGAAATAATTAAATACACTTCTCTTTATCTTTGATTTATGTCTCTCGAACTCTTAAAACAGCAGTACTCTCGTTGTTGTAAATGCCCTGCTTTATGTCAATCCAGAACGCAAGTAGTGTTTGGTTCAGGAGATCCTCGTTCCAAAATTCTTTTTATCGGCGAAGCTCCCGGAGGAACGGAAGATAAACAGGGAATTCCTTTCTGCGGGATGTCGGGCAAGATTCTTTCAGAATTGTTAGCGCACATTGGAGTTTTTCGGGAAGATGTCTTTATTACCAATACTATTCTCTGCCGGCCGCAGGATAATAGAAATCCAACAAAAGAAGAAGTACAAAATTGCCGCGAAAGATTGGATAAGTTGATCGAAATCATGCAGCCTAAGGTTATTGTTACTATCGGCAATTTTGCTACGGAAAGAATTCTGGACAAAACCGGAATAACTACCTTACGCGGGAAGATCTTTCCTACTATTATTAATAATAAAGAAATTAAAGTAGTTCCAGTGATACATCCCGCAGGTTATCTTTATTCTGGTAGGAATCCAGAACTGCTAGCGCAGATGAAATCTGACTTTGAAGCCATTGCTAAAGTCATTGATGACAAGAAGCAGCAGAAGAGTCTGGTGGAGTTCTAACAAATTAAAAAGCAACCTTTATAAATAAAACCCTGTTTTAGTATAAACATACCAATGAGTTGTTGGTTTACAACACGAGGTATTCATTCTAATGAATGTTACCGACGCCTAAGTAAGAGGCAAACATAACAAATATACCAAGAGGGTTATAGAAAATGGTTAATGAAGGAAAAGTATTGGAAGCGATTGAGATTGCTAGAACTAGCGGTAAGATCCGAAAAGGAGCTAATGAAACGACTAAAGCGATTGAAAAAGGCGATGCCAAACTAGTCGCTTATGCCAGCGATGTTTCTCCGAAAGAAATTGTGATGCACTTACCTTTGCTCTGCAAAGATAAGAATATTCCTTGCTTTGTGGTTTCTAAGAAAGAAGACTTAGGCGCTGCCGCCGGTTTAAGTTTAGGCACAGCTGCTGTAGCCATCGTAAAAGAGGGAGATGCTAAAGGTGCGGTAGAAGCTTTAGCTCGAGATAAAGAATAGGTGATTCATCATGGCAGTTAAAAAAATGGTCGGTAAGGACGCTAAACAAGAAGCGGCTACCGAAGTAAAATCCGAAGGAGAAATTAAATTCTTTCCCGGAATTCCGGCAGAAGTGAGAGAAATTGTCGCTCGAGGCGGTACCAGGGGAGAAATTACTCAAGTCATGGCGGAAGTTTTGGATGGAAGAGATAAAAACAAAACTATTCGCAGAAATGTCAAAGGACCAGTAAGAGTGGGAGACATCTTAATGTTACTGGAGACAGAAATTGAGGCTCAACGTGTCGGCGGAGGACGCCGTGGCGGCAGCAGCAGTGCTGCTCGTAAATAGGTGAATAAACATGCCCAAATGCACTTTTTGTGGAAATTCCTTGAAACCAGGAATGGGAAAAATGTTCATTTATGTCAACGGAAAAGTAGTCTATTTCTGTTCTAATAAATGTGAAAAGAATATGTTCAAGCTGAAACGGAAACCCTTACGTATCAAATGGACTGAAGCTTATCGAAAAGTTAAGAAAACCGGCGTAAAGTTAGAAGCAGAAGAAACTCAGATGCCTAACGAAAATGCTGCCGTAGAAGAAAAACCCAGCAAGGAAACTAAAACTAAGAAATAGGTAACTGAAAATGATCGAACGTTCCTTAGTGTTGTTGAAGCCGGATGCCGTGCAGCGCGGCCTGATGGGAAGAATCATCTCCCGTTTTGAAAATGTTGGTCTGAAATTGATCGGCTGTAAAATGGTGTGGATGGATAAAGATCTGAGCTGGAAGCATTATGAAGAAATTGGTAAGGTTGCTTCTCGTCGAGGAGAACCGGTACTAAAACGCATGTTGAAATTCATGACCTCTGGTCCAGTACTGGCTTTATGTTGGGAAGGAGTTGGCGCAGTAGAAATTGTGCGTAAGATGGTCGGATCGACTGAACCCAAAGCGGCTCTTCCTGGAACTATTCGAGGAGATTTTGCTCACGTCAGTTACGCGTATGCTGATAGCAAAGATTTAGGAATTAAAAACCTAATTCATGCTTCCGGCAGTATCGATGATGCTAAACTGGAAGTGGCTTTGTGGTTCAAAGAGGAAGAACTGCACAGTTATAAGAATAATAATAACGTGCACATCTTTGAATAATATTGATGACAATAACAAATTAAACATTTTAATTTCATGAGGTAATGAAAAATGGCGGAGAAAATGGTTGATAAGGTCTTGAGGATTACTCAAAACCCTAAATTCATTAGAAATATTTGTACTAGTGCTCATATTCATCACGGCAAGACTGCATTTACAGATAATTTGTTAGCTGCGGCCGGACAGATGGCTTCTAAGTATGCTGGTGATTTGGATCAAGGGATGGAAACTTGGCAGCATAAAGATGAGCAGGAACGTTTACTTACCGTAGATGCGGCTAATGTTTCTATGATTCATACTTTTGGTGGAAATGAATATCTTATCAATTTGATTGATACTCCTGGACACGTAGATTTTGGTGGAAACGTTACGCGAGCTATGCGTGCCGTGGACGGAACCGTGGTTTTAATTTGTGCGGTAGAAGGAATTATGCCTCAAACGGAAACCGTAGTACGTCAGGCTTTAAAAGAAAGAGTTAAGCCGGTTTTGTTCATTAACAAGATGGATCGTTTAGTCAAAGAATTAAAACTTTCTCCAGAAAAGATTGCGGAAAGAGTGATGACTTTAATGAAACATTTCAACGATATGATTGAGCGTATCGCTGAACCTGAATTCAAACAGAAATGGAAAGTTAATGTGCAGGACGGAAGCGTAGCCTTCGGCTCCGCGCGGGAAAACTGGGCTTTATCTTTCCCTTATATGCAGAAGAAGAGCATCAAATTCTTGGACATTCTTAGAATCTATGAAATGGAAGAAGAAGAGCGTAAAGCCTGGGTGTGGGAAAATGCTCCTTTACACGAAGTAGTGTTGGATATGATTATTAAACATCATCCCGATCCGGTGGATGCTCAGATTTACCGCATTCCTAAGATTTGGCATGGAGATCCAGAATCAGAATTAGGACAAGATTTAATTCATTGTAATCCTAAAGGAAAACTGGCTTTTGTGATTACTAGAATCGTGGTTGATCCAAAATCCGGAAAAGATATTTCTGCCGGACGCTTGTTCAGCGGAACGGTCCGCGGTGGAATGGAAGTATGGTTAAACAATTCCAGACAAAGACAGAGAGTACAGAACGTTTACATTTATAACGGCATCAAGCCCGAAATTATCGAATCTATTCCGGCCGGTAATATTTTAGCCATTTCCGGAGTAGTGGGAAATGCCGGAGAAACGGTAACTGTAGAAGAAGAACAGGCTTTTGAAGAATTGAAACATATCTTCGAACCGGTGATTACTAAAGCGATTGAACCTAAAAGATCTGGTGATCTGCCCAAGCTGATTGAAGTATTAAGAAAAGTTTCTCGGGAAGATCCTTCCGTAAAGATTGAAATCAATGAAGAAACCGGAGAAAATTTAATGCACGGGATGGGAGAACTGCACTTAGAGATTATTGAAAATAGAATTATTACTGAGAAAGGAGTGGAAATAAAAACTTCTCCGCCAATTGTTGTTTATCGTGAGTCTATTACTAAAAAATCTCCGGAAGTGGAAGGTAAATCTCCTAACAAACATAACAAGCTGTACTTTATCGTTGAGCCGTTGGAAGTGGAGATAGTGCAGGCTATTAAAGAAGGAAGAATTTCTACCAACAGCCGCTTTAGAAAGAAAGATGAAATATTGATCAATTTCTTGAGAGAAGAATGCGGCTGGGATGCTAAGACCGCTACTCAGGTTAAAGCTATTTTTGGGGCCAATATGTTCATGGATATCACTAGAGGACAAGTACATATTGGAGAGATTATTGAATTAGTACAGGATATGTTTGAAGATGTGATGAAACAAGGTCCTTTAGCTAGAGAACCTTGTATGGGTGTGAAAGTAATGCTAACGGACTGTACTTTGCACGAAGATGCTATCCATCGTGGACCGGCCCAGATGTACCCGGCGGTGCGTGAGGGAATCCGAGGAGCGATGATGCAGGCCGGACCGATTATGTTTGAACCGTTGCAAGTAACTAGAATTGAAGCTCCGCATGAATATTTAGGAGAAGTTTCTAAATTGGTAACTTCCAAACGTGGACAATTGTTAGATGTACAGCAGGAAGGAGATCAAACTATCGTGATTGCTAAACTGCCTGTAGCAGAAATGATTGGTTGGAGCAGCGATTTGCGTTCCGCTACCGCTGGACGTGGTGTAAGTTCTCTAGTTGATCAGAGTTTCGAGAGAATTCCTTACGAATTGGCAGAGAAGGTCAGAGGAGACATCATCAGGAGAAAAGGATTGTCTGAATCTCAGTTGGGAGCTTAAGGTTTTTTTTTGTTTTTATATACTTAATTTAAACCAACCATTCTGGGAAGAAGTCTAACTTTTTCTCTTCCGTGATTATTACTGATTCGGTCTTTTTAATAATCTCAGAAAAATCATTTCTAATCTGATGGGTTAAGGAATAAAAATCTTGCAACGTTTCTGTTTCTATCTCTAATTCTATCTCCCAAGGACCGAGAGATTCAATCACATGAACTACATTTGGTAGCTCCAAACAATATTTAATAAATTCATCAATCTTCTTTTCATAATTCTTCAAAAAAATACATAACTTAAAAAAATTATAACCTACCTTGTGCATATCTAGAAAAGTAACATAACCTTGAATAATTCCTTTCTTTTCTAAATCGCTGATTTTACGTTGAGCAGTCTTAATATTAATCTTAAATTCTTTTACTAAATCCATATAATTAAAACGAGCGTTGTTGGAGATAAACTTCAATATTTTCTTCTCTTCTAAGGAAATTTCTACTTTTCCTTGGTCCATAAAGCGATGAATTTTCTTTGATGAAATACTCTTTTTCTCAAGCAAGTACGTTCTGGGCGAGGTATGACCTTCAGCTAGAAAGATAACATCATAATTAGTCACCCACTTTTCAAAATGGTTAAAGAAATCTTTCTTTATTTGTATGAATTGATTCATATCTTCTACGTAAGATCCCCACATCAAATCCCAACGGCCTTCACATTTAGCTACCCAAGAAATTCTTTTTTCCTTTTGTAGGTATGCATAAAGTTGATTCTCTTCTTCTTTACTTAGTCCGGATAGTTGCAAATAAATTTTTCCAAGAAACAATCCTAATTTTGCTAAGGAGTATTGCACTACAAATTTTTTGATTATTCCTTCCTTAACTAGTTGATTCACATGATATTGGACATTATTCTTTCCGGTGCCTAATCTTTGTCCAATCTTAGAAAAGCTCTCTCGGGCATTGGTATCTAACTCTAAAAGAATCTTACGATCAATCTTGTCTAAACTAGGCATTTTGGTCTAATTACCTTTTTAATATATAAATTTTACCTAAAGGAACAATAATTTATTAAATAGTTTAATCTATTTGTTATGACTCTAAGGTTGTAAGGGGGAATAAAATGGAAGAAGATACTAAAGATGAATTAAAATATTTTGGTGCGGTATTAGCTGGAATTATAGTGTTTGGTGGTATTTTGTTCGGTCCCAGTTATTTTGATCGTATTGAATATAGAAAAAGGAATGAATGCATGCAATTAGTTGAATCGGTCTTGCCTTGCGAGGTAAAAGGATTAGAACGTATCACTCAAGCAGAAGCCCTTTGTAAGAGTGATCCTTTTAGAGATAAAATCTTAAGTTTATATGAACTAAAATTAACCCCAGAAGAGGCCTATCGTTTAGCAGGCGGGAGATAGAGTTAATCACACCAATCCGTATCCCGAGAAGTAATGGTAATCTCTTTCGGTTGAATTTAGTGATGCGCGTCTTCAGTAAATATTGTCATGATGATCAAAATCTACAAATAAGATAAAGTTTTTTTCTTTATTTACACTAAATGTTAATACAAAGTGGCTGTCAATGTGAACACGTTTCAAATGTTTCAGGTCATGTCTTAAGTTCTTATAATGATCTACGCTTAGGTGATTATTATTGATTATCTCTTTAATTTTACGATTAATAATTTCTACCTTCTTGGGGTCTTTTTTGGATAATTTCCTAAGAACTATCTTCAATTCATCTGTAAGATCAAAGTCAAACATGCTCAGAACCTCTTTAGGTAAGGTCGCATATTTTATCCAGTTCTTGCAAGGTCATCTTTCGCTGACCATACTTTTGAAAGTGTTTTTTTTCTGTTTCCAACATTTTCTTCAAGTATTTGTCGTTGGCTTCTTTTTCCACAAATTCATCACCAAACATTTCAATAAACTTATTGGTGGCTTCAGACTTGTCGTGCAAATCAAATTTAGCTTTGATAACATTAAGTACTTGGTTTGCATATTCACTCAGCGTTATTCGGGCGTAGACCATATTATACCTCCAGATGTATGTGATGTGTACTTGGAATGCACACCACTTTAAAAATCTTTGGGTAGAAAAGCACAACACAAGGTTGCATAACGTCTGCTCATTGCCAATTATTATTCATACTCTTAATCGCACCAATCCGTATCCCGAGAAGTGATGGTTATTTCTTTATCAGAATCCCCACTTCTGCATTTCTATCTCATAATACTTGTGCTTGTCCAGAAACAGAACTAAGAAATATCCTTCTTTCTGCTTGATGATTATAGCGCGAAGGCTGCTGCCAAAACGTCTTACAAAACCAATCACATCACGATTTATTTTGGATTGAATCACACTGGTTTTATATTCTTTACAATCTTTCACCCAAACAAGTAATTCTTGCTGCTGAGTTTCTTTAAGATTAGAGAAACAGCGGTCGAAATGCCCGTCAAACTTGAGATTAGCTCCAAGATAGTCCAAAATAATTCTTCTTCCTTCTTCAGCTTGCAAGTTCCAGCACCTCTTGATATGTTTTGATATAATACTGCAAGTTAAACGATTTTTTATATTCTTTGTTTAGTTTTTGATAATCTCGGATATATTGCTTTAATGGGATTAATTCTTTTTTGGAATAAATCAAAGCCAGATTATCTGCTAAATATTTCTGTAGCAAAGATAAAATGTTCTTTCTTGAGAACTTTTTTCTGAGTAAATATAATTGCCTTGGATTCAAAACGATGTTTTTGGACAGATATTCTACTTTTAATAATAAGTCTCGCAAATCCTTTTGATAATCCTCTTTATTTAACACTTCATTTACCAGCAATTCATAGGTTTGAAGAACCTCTTTTAAAGAAATATTAATATCTCTTGAATCGGAAGAAAAGTTGCTTAAGCTGATTTGACGCAGGGAATGGAAGAATAAGCTGTTTAAAGCGATTTCGGGAAGAAAGGTTACATGAACTTTTTTCCAATGATAATCTTCCTTTTTATATTTTGAAAAGATAAATATATCGATATCTTCGTATTCTTTTTGAAACAGAAAAGAGCCAGAAAGCATGATCTTCGTTCGGCGATGTTTATTCTGGATTTGTTGCAGTATTTTTTGGGCAGTTTCTACTCTTTCTGGAAGGAGGAATTCTTTCCCCTGCCAATTCGTCTTTTCGATTTCGCTCATAGAGAGTAAGGCTTTAACTTTGGGCTTGATGAATTTGTAATAGTAAGTCTTTTCATTGGAGTTTAATTGTTTATTCTGAATCTTTTTCTTCAATACTTTCAGCTGCAGGTCGGTAAAGATGTGCTTTCTAAGCAAAGGCTCGTTTATTTTCAGTTTTTCCAGCGAGAGTAAATTGTCCATAATAAGATATTAAGATATCATACTTATTTATAAGCATTATGGTAAATATGGCTTAATCACACCAATCGGTATCCCGAGAGGTGATGGTTATTTCTTTTCTTTCTGATTTTTCTTCGTATACACGTTTAGAAGGTTCTTTTCTTTCGGTTCGGAATTCAGTTTTTTCTTCTTTATCAAAATCAATCTTAGAAACATCTTTGACTTGATTAATTTCAAACACTTTCTTTTTGTTGACATTTCCACATTTTAGACATCGGAAATACAAACCCCATTTTCCTACATGCGATTCAAGATACTCTCCGCAGATACATTTCATTTCGTTCAGAATAGCAGTAGTATGACCTTTACAGACAGGAATTTCTTGATTATTACGCGTAGTGGCCATCTTACTACAGAAGGGACACTTGTCTGAACCTGATTCTCCGTAACGTTTAGGGATGTACATAAAATCTAAAAAAGAATTACTCGTTTAATAATCTATCTCAAATGCTCCGCCCTCGGATGCTCATGGCCCATCAACTTTCTCTTCTTTAGATAAGCTTGATGTTTGACTTTCTCGTTCAGGAACTTCTTTATATCAAACTCATAATCTTCTAATAAGGAAGCCATAAAATTTCCCCCTACGAAATGCGGCATCAAGACATAAGAGGCTCCTCTTTCATAGAATTTTAGGGCATCATCAATCTGATGGGCAATCACGATAATAATTAAATTATGGTTGATTTGTTTGGCTCGAGTGATCAATAATAAATTAGTGTCGGAATCGGGAATGGTGGAAATAATCATTTTAACTTTCTTGAAATTGATTTGATTTAGTAGCTCAATATCTCCAGCATCTCCATAGCGGCAGTCAATTTTATTTTTGGTCAACTCTGTAATAGTATTAGGATTAAAGTCGATTACCAGAAAACTCTTTTGCTGCTTCTTAACCGATTCCATAATGTCGTAACCGACACGATTCTGTCCGAAAAGAACTACATCATATCCTTTTTCTCTCTGCAGCTTATACTCATCTATTTTTCTTCCTTTTCGTTCCAAGAATCCCAGTACCGGAGCAAGCAAATTGTAAATCTTTTCAGAGTATAAGATAAAATACGAAGAAATAGCTAAAGAAATTAAACCTACTATGGTGATAAAAGAAACAGCACTTTTATCGATTTGGCCGACATTCATTCCCAAAGTTATTAAGATGAAAGAGAATTCGCTCACTTGCGCTAGACTCAATCCGGTAATGAAACTATTTCTTTTAGTATATCCCAATAATCCAATTAAGACCATAATTATCAATGGTTTTAGAATTAGTACAAACAGAGTAATGATAATAATCGGAAGGGTCAAACTTCCTAAATTTCCAAATTCCATCTGCGAACCCAGGATGATGAAAAATAGTACTAAAAAAAAATCTCGTAACGGTTTTACTTTAGAACTGATTTCGTGATGATAAGGAGTCATAGAAAGGGTAATTCCGGCCAATAGTGCTCCGATTTCAATTGAAAATCCCAAATAATGGAATAACGCTGCTAAAGCTAAACACCAGCCGATAGAGAAAACCAATAAGAATTCTTGCGAGCGAGCGATAAAACTTCCTAGTTTTGGTAAGATATAATATCCGAACAGCATCAATAATAAGATAGAAATTAATCCTTTTCCTAACAAGGCGAGAGTATAGCTAGAAAAGCTTAAGTTGTTTACTCCTCCCCATGCCGAAGAAATGAACATTAAAGCCACTACTGCTACTAAGTCTTGAATCAAAAGAATTCCAATGGCCATTCTTCCGTAAAGGGTTTCTAAAGTATTCTTGTCCGACAATAGTTTAACTACTACAATCGTACTGCTGAAAGTGAGAGCTAAAGTTAGATAAACGGAAAGAGTAGTAGAAAAATTAAGAATCCAATGCATCAATCCAAAGCCCAGCGCTCCGGTAATCAATACTTGGCCGAATCCAGCAATTGCTGCCACCGGACCGACTTCCCGAATCAGTTTAGGATTCAATCCCAATCCTACGATAAATAATAGTAGGGCCACTCCCACTTGAGAGAAAGTGGTAAAGGCATCATTAACTGTAATCACTTTCAGAAATAATGGGCCGGCCAGGATTCCAGCCAGAATATAACCGACGATTAACGGCTGTTTGAGTAAGCGGATAATGATAGATATGACAATAACCAGTATTATAATCAGGCTGATTTCTGTAAATAAGTTCATCTTTTTCCTCTTTTAGTACATAGAAGTAAATAGAATAGTATTATTAAGCTTTTTGTTAAGGGAAGGTAGTTAAACAAAAATAAGCGTTATTAGGCGAAATCTTTATAAATAAACCCCCCTGTAAAAATTCTTGGCCCTCAAGGGCATAAACTAAATATAAAATAAAACAAAAACACGTTAAAATAACCTATTTAATAGGTGAAATGGCGGAGGAAAAAAAATGGCTAGGACCAAAGAACACATCAACTTGGTTTTCATCGGACACGTTGATCATGGTAAATCTACTACGGTAGGACGTTTACTGTATGATTCAGGGAATATCGATGAACAAGCGATGAGAAAGTTAAGAGAGAAAGCAGAACAATTAGGAAAGAAAGGATTCGAGTTCGCTTTCGTTATGGATAACTTAAAGGAAGAGCAAGAGAGAGGAGTTACTATTGATCTATCGCACAAGAGATTTGATACGGATAAGTATTACTTCACCATTATCGATGCTCCTGGACACAGAGATTTCATTAAAAATATGATTACTGGAGCGGCTCAAGCTGATTGCGCGGTATTAGTAGTTGCGGCTAACGATGGAGTTAACGCCCAGACTATTGAACATTTGAAACTTTCTAAGATCTTCGGAGTAGGTCAGTTGATGGTAATTGTCAATAAAATGGACATGCCCGGAGTCGACTTTGCTGAGAAGAGATATAAAGAAGTAGTTGCTGATGTTACAGTTCACGCCAAGCAAGCTGGATGGAATACCGATAAGGTAAGATTCATTCCTACCGCTTCTTTAATTGGTGAGAACATCACTAAGAAATCGGCTAAAATGTCTTGGTGGACGGGCGATTGCTTGTTAGAAGGAATCAACAAATTCGAAGTTCCCAATAAACCGGTTAACTTACCTTTGAGACTGCCTTTACAGGATGTTTATAACATTACTGGTATCGGTGTAGTTCCGGTAGGAAGAATAGAAACTGGAATTATGAAAGTTAACGATAAAGTTATCTTTGTTCCGGGAAGAGAAGGTAAAGGAGTACGGGGAGAAGTTAAGTCTATTGAAATGCATCATGAAGCTATTCAACAGGCGGAACCAGGAGACAATGTCGGATTCAACGTCAGAGGAGTAGCTAAGAAGGACGTCCAGAGAGGAGACGTAGTTGGTCCTGAAGCTAATCCACCTACGGTAGCAACTGAATTCACGGCACAAGTGGTTATCTTAAACCATCCTACTGTGGTTACGGTTGGTTATACTCCGGTATTCCACATCGGTACTTCTCAAGTAGCTTGTCAGTTTATCGAGATTGTTAAGAAATTAAATCCCGCTACTGGTCAGGAAGTTACCGAGAACAAAGACATCTTAAGAAATGGAGATGCAGCCATCGTCAAGATTCGACCGGTACAACCGGTAGTTATCGAGAAGAATGCTGAGATCCCCCAGATGTCCCGTTTCGCTATCCGCGACTCCGGTTTAACCGTGGCTGCAGGTATGTGTATGGATACGGTAAAGAAGCAAATGTAATTTGCTTATTTTTATTTTATTTTTTTAATTAAAGGGGACGCAACCTTTATAAATAAGCGTCAAAGATAAGAAAAATAAACGACACGATGAAATAACTTTCACCGTGTAGAAAATAATACTATGGCCCAAAGAGCAAGAATAAAATTAGCAAGTACAGACATTGGCAAGATTAACCAGATTTGTGCCGATATAAAAGATATCGCTCAGAAAACCGGAATTGATCTGCGTGGCCCTATCCCTCTTCCTACTAAAAAATTAAAAGTTACTACCAGAAAATCTCCTTGTGGTAATGGTAAAGCTTCTTGGGAACGTTATGAGATGCGCATTCATAAACGCTTGATTGATATGAGTGCGGATGAGAGAACCTTAAGATTGGTGATGCGTGTTCCCATCCCCGAAGGTTTGAACATCGAGATCGAGATGGTGGATAATTAAGTTTACAATTTATTTCTTACCCAAATTCGGCACTATCCTTTTTCTGAGTGATAGCACCATTATCGCCACTGCCCCGAAAAC
>JBBSWE010000103.1:0-7781 GCA_038046445.1 Nanobdellota archaeon
ACTGGTTAAAGTAGTTTAGAAAATCAAATTACAGAGACAAAATGGGAATAGCTGTGTTCCGGTCAATTCTTTACTCAAAGCAGCGGCATCGGCAGAAAGATCTGCTGCCGCCATCACACTGAACAGTAGAACAGATAAAATCATCAACATAATATAATTAATGTAATTTTTCATCAATATCGCCTCTAGTTAACCAGGATGAAAGAAGCAGTAAGAACTTTTAAATGTTTCCAAATCTCATTTTTACAGTAAGATTTTCTTTCACTACTCGAAAATACTAAAATCACCGAAAGGTTTAAATATTAGCCATTTCTCTAACATTTAAACATCTATCACCTCTTTTTCCCCGAGCAACCATTTCGATGGTTGCCAGGGGTTTTTATACTCACTTTTTCTTGCTGGAAACATTGCTTAGATTCTTCTTTTCTCCCCCCTTTTTACGAGAATTTAAAAGGATTAAAGGGATAAGTAAAACCAGTAAGCCCACTAAAACCCCTACGGCGAAAAATTCCCATTTTTGAGGCAAAAGGAGGTTAAAATTAGCTTTGGGGAGAGTTGCTTTTTCAGGGAAATATAAGCTTAAATCGCTCATTTCTAAAGCATATTCGTAATAGATCAAAGCAGGTAAGGGTTGAGATTCCCTTAAGGTATGGGCATACTGATAATAAGAGTAACCCATAATCGGAAATACTCCTTCCGCATTAGCTTCGGCGATAACTTTCAGTACGGCTCGATCCTTGCTTTCTAAGAAAGAAGGCAAGTTTTCTTCACCTACCCCGATAGAACTAAGCAAGGCATCCGCTTCGGATTTAGCTTGAAGTGCTTGCATCAAGCATAAAGCCTCTTCCTTCTTTTCTCCCGAAGCCCGCGCTTCCTTAATCTGTTCCTGCAAAAGCATTAAATTCTGATTTCCAAAGTATAAAGCTACTTCCTGAGTCCGCTCTTCCGCTTCGGAAATCTTCTGTTGACAAGAGTTTTTCAGATTACCATTATCTAATACGAATTCTTTCCCTTCCAAGGAAAAGAACTGTTTCCAGGATAAAGCAGAAAAATATCTTTCTTCAGAGTAAGCTAAGATTTGATATAATTCTTCTAAAGTTAAATTACTTTTCTTTTCTTGATACCCTTTAATTTGTTGCTGGACTTCATTTAAACGCTCTTTCACAATCATCAGAGCTTGCAGATCAGTTAAAGTAGTAATCCTTTCTTGATCTACCGCCTTACTTAATTCATTAGTTTTCTGTGCCAATTGAGAAAATAAAGTATTTATATTTTCCATTCTAGCTTGAGAGAGATTATAATATTGAAATTTTAAAAGAATATTATTTCCAAAGCAGTAACTGGCTGCAGAATAATAATCTTCCTGCTTAGTAGCATTTTCCGCCAGATTATTTTTATCGTTGATATTTTGAGTAACATTATCATCCAAGACTAAACCGGCTTGAGTCATCTCTTCTTGGATCTTAGCATTCCTTTGACAAAGAGTTTGCTGCAAGGTTTGCATAATCTTTTGATATCCGGGATCGATTTCTACTGCTACTACTTCTGCATTTAATTTTCTTCCGGTAAGTTGAAATAAGGCTTCATCCAAATCGGAAACTTCCACTACTTCCAAACTAAGATTTTTTTCTCCATAAGTGAGAAGATTAAAGGTGTGGTTGGAAGAATTAGAAAAAGGAAGATCGGCATTAATAGTAATATTTTCTCCTTCTAATTTCACTGCGGGAAGGATTAGTGGTTTTTGCTCTGAAGTACCAGTAGGTATGAGCACTTTTTGCAGATGCGCAGTGCTAGCCGCTTCTAATTTTTCTTTTAGTCCACCTACTGGACCAATAGTCGCGCCGGAATTAATCGTTCCAGTTAAAGCTACATCTTCTCGATAAGATAAATCTAGCATAGCGATGGCAGTTAAAGCCGAGATAGCTGCTCCCGCGCTGGGACCGCCGATAATATTCGATTTGGCTTTGATGGTATAAATGAAATCATAATTATCACAATCCAAATGATAATGTTTACAAGCAATCTCTTTAGCGAATCTAGTGGAAATTTGAGTATCAATCTTAGTTAGGGGATAAGTGTCCAGAAATACTCTACCGGTTCCTGCTCTTAATTCTAGGTATAAATCGGCATCGCTGCCAGAAAGTTTTCCATTGGCATCTTCTTGTACGGCTAGAAGTTTAAGGTGGTAAGGGGTGGTGGATACAGCTAAAGCAGTAGTAGTCAAAAGTACCATTAACACTAGATAAATTAAGTATCTTTCCCCCATAAATCACTTATATTAACTATTAGTTATAAAGTTTATGATAAATTTACTTTCATTTACACAAAATTTAAATAATTCTAAAGATAATGAGGGATGTGAAATACTTATTTGATACGGAAGAGAAAGAAGCGTTAGAATATCTAAAAGTAGCAGCTGAAATCGCTTTAAATTCTGGTTGTGAACGTTCTCGTTGCGGTTCCGTAATCGTTAAGGATAATGAGATTATTGGAAGAGGTTTCAATAGCCCGCCAGGAAATAAAGAAAGCCAAAGAAAATGTTCCTGCTCCAAAGATTCTTATCATAAAAAAGTTACCGATAAAACCTGCTGTGTTCATGCTGAACAAAGAGCGATTATGGATGCCTTAAGAAAGAATGGAGATAAGATTGTTGGCTCTAGGTTATATTTTGTAAGGTTGGACGAAGAAGGAGAACCTTCTCGCTCTGGACAACCGTATTGTACTATTTGCAGCAAAATGGCTTTGGATACAGGAATAAGTGAATTTGTGTTATGGCACGAGCAAGGAGTATGTGTTTATGATACGGAAGAATATAATCTACTGTCTTACCAGTATAACGGATAAGAAAAGAAGAATTATATCTGTTTTACAATAAATCTTAAATAGATTCACTATCTTTAATATTTTGATGAAACCACTAGCGATTATTGCCCTGGATCCAGGAGCTACTACCGCTTTCTGCGCTTTAGATTTGAATGGACAAGTGCTGCGCATCTTTTCCGCTAAAGAATTACCTCTTTCGGTAGTGATTTCTAAAGTGATTGAAGTATGCCTGCCGGTAATTACGGTTACGGATAAAGGAAAAACTCCTTCTTTTGTAGCCGAATTCTCGCGCAAGATGGGAACTAAATTAATCACACCAGAAGAAGATCTCACGCGCGAGGAGAAAAGAGAATTGGTTAAACTATATTTTTCTGAAGAAGAAGGTAAATTGTTTCAGAACACCCATGAGTTTGACTGCTTGTCTTCTTCTTTGTACGCTTACAAAAAAATGTTTAATCGGATTAAAAAAATTAATGACTTTATTACCGAAAATAAATTGGAAGAGAAAGGTTCAGAGTTTAAGATATTGGCACTGAAAGAGGAAGAGCTAGGATTTCAAGTGATTAAAGAGATTTTGCTCAAACCAAACGAAGAGAATAAGATTATTCAAGAGGTCATTCAGGAAGAGAAGATCACCAAGAATAATTTTCTGCAGCTGTTTTCTAAATTAAATTCTTCTAAAAAAGAAAATGAAGTTGTGCGAGAAAGAATAAGGAGATTGCATCAGGAATTAAATCAGCTGCGGAAAGAGAACTTGATTCTTAGTAAAAAGAGTGGCAATGTTGAGCGTCGGGTAGATTCTTTATTTAAGTTCAAAGAAGAACGACTAAAATGGCAGGAGAGGGAAATTGGTAAAAAAGGTCAAAGTAACGAGCAACTACAGCAGCGGATTGGTTTCTTGCATCGCTTTATCGAAAAAGTTCCTCGTTATCAATTAGTGAAAAGGTTGGATTCCTTAAGCCTAAAAGAATTTGAAATTAAAGATAAGATATTGAAGATTGACGAGGGAGATTTTATCCTGCTTAAAGATCCAAACATCTATTCGGAGCAAGTAATAGAGAAAATAATTGATAAGAATATTACTCTTTGCTCACTAGAGAAGATCAGCAATTTTCTTAAGAGCAAATTTGCTACAGTGGCACTATCTGCTACAGACATAATTAATTCCACCGAATATTTTGTGTTGGTAAAGAGAGAAGTACTGCAACAGAAGTTGGCAGAGAAGGATATAATCAACGAGGTAGTTAAAGAATATCAAGAGAAAAGGAAGAGAGGTTAGTTTTTTGGATTAGGGCTTGATAGTTATTAGGATTTATTTTCATCAATAAAAATAACAACAGCTTAGTGAAATTTATCTTGGGGGCGAGTTACTGCTATCTACTTTTACACAATTACCCCCATACTCATCAAATTTCCATCCATCTACGCAATGCGGTATTTGTCCTCCTCTTGCGGAAATATCACAATCACTAGGACAAGACACTTCATTTTCTCCATCAAATAAGTCACAACTATTATCTCCGCAAAATTTTGGACATTCAGAAGGATAATTAACAACTTCTCCTTTAGGACAAACATATTTTGTTTGTTCTGAACAGCCAATAATTAAAAATATCACGGAAATTATCATCAAACTAAAAATTATTATTCTTTTCATTTTTTCCAAATCTCTTTTATTTTTCTTCGTTCTTCTTCATCAAATTTAACTCTCTCTTTATCATTTTCATCTAATAGGTCATTCTCTTTGCCTAATCTGTCATTATAATCATTTATAGTCCATTCCATTCCTTTGTTTCTGATTTTCTCCATATTCTCATCCCCTACTTTGTTTAATAATTGTTACGATTTGTTTAATTACTTAGATTATATAGTAAAGTATATAAAAGTTACGGTATGTTACGTCAAGATACTAAACATCTTTATGGCTTTGTTATTTCCAGTAAAACCAGAACCGATATCTTAGAAATTCTCTTCAAAAATCCTATTCTCCGACAAAGTGAAATAGCCAAGTGCATTAAACAAAAACAGCAGAATATCTACAAACCCATTGATGACTTAATCAAGGCAGGATTGATTGAATGTCTCAATCCGGAAAAAAAAGCATGGAAGTCTTACATCATTGCGGATTTAGGCAAAGTAGTTATCACTTTTGGAAAAACGCTGAAAGAAGAAACCAGAAAAAGAAACAAGTAACCTTCTCTGTAAAGTTCCACCGCAACCTTTATATAGTAACGGGTAGTTTCTATATAGTAACTGGTAGTTACTATGGCTTTACTGACACCAAAAGAAAGAGAAACGTTGTTAATTCTGAGTAAAGATTACACTGCTTATTATAATGCCCATTCTCTCTGCAAGAGTCTCAACATCAGCCATGCCGGAGCGCAAAAGATTATGAAAAGGCTTCTTCAGGAGAACCTCATCGTCAGCAAAACTATCGGAAAATCCATCATCTACAAGCCAAATTTT
The DNA here is from genome assembly GCA_038046445.1 of Nanobdellota archaeon. Classification (GTDB taxonomy): domain Archaea; phylum Nanobdellota; class Nanobdellia; order Woesearchaeales; family GW2011-AR9; genus JACRPH01. Next base: position 5,290 of record JBBSWE010000103.1, read on the forward strand.
AAGGAAGATTATGTCTGTCAACTAATCACTTTTCTGCTTGCTGATGAAGCCAATGGCTTCAAAAGGTGGAAAGAAGAATTCAAGGAACTATTTAAGAAAGATAGAATGGTGCTGCTCTTTGGCTCTGCAGTTAAAGATTATGCCCATGCTCACGATATCGATTTAATGCTGGTTATAAAGAAGGAAGAAGTCATAGAAATAAACGCAGTTCTGAAGAAAAAAGAAGAGATTTTGCCTAAAAAGATTCATGCCCTTAAATTAACCGCATCAGACCTGTTGGAAAATCTTAAAAAGAAGGATAAAGTTGTAGTAAATCTCGCTAAAAATGCCATTGTCCTATATGGGCAGAATCAATATGTGGAGATACTAAAAGATGTCACAAGCTTCTAAACAGGTGGAATGGTGCCTGAACAAAGCCAAGAAAGAAGTGGAAGAATGTAAACAGCTAGGCAAAAGAATAAAGCACCGTGGCTTATTGAAGAGTAATCCGAATATTGACGAAGCGAATCAACATCTGGCTAAAGCAGAGCATAACCTTATTGGGATAACCCGCTTCAAAGAGATTGGCTTTTCTGATTGGTCTATGTCTGCCGGCTTTTATTGCATTTATCATTGCTTCTTAGCCATCGCTGCTAAATTTGGTTACGAATCAGGAAATCAAACCTGTACCATCTCTTTGATGAAATATCTTAAAGAAGAAGGAAAAATTTCTCTTGAAGAGAAATATATTGAATTACTGGAATATGAGCAGCTGGAAGAAGCAAAAGAAGGCAGCGTTATAGATTTGAGAGAAGATTATACTTACGGAGTGCAAATTTCGATGAAGGATGAAACTAAAATTAACGAATTGAAGAAAACTTGTAAAAATTTAGTAGATATTACCAAACAGATAATTTTTAACCCACTTCCTTAAAATTCTTGGCTTCACCATACTTGACATGAATCTTCTTTCCAGAATGAACTTCTTGTAAAAGCATATCCTTTCCAATCAACACGATCTTATACTCTTCTCCATGATATCTAACTACCTCTCCTTTCTTCGCTCCCATACCGCGAAATAAGATAGTTAAGCGATAAATTTCTGCTCCGTCTTTCTGTCCGTAAATTCGAACGGTTTCCTTATACTCGCCACCGAAAGTGGCTTGTAATTTCTTCCCTAAAGAGCGAGTCAAAGATTTATCGGTAAGACGGAAATCAATACCGTTATCAAAAGAAATCTCTTTAGAGATACGCATTCCTACTCGTTGTATTTCCGCATAAGCAAAGTCTACCATCTCTTCAGTCACATCTCTTAGTTGAAGTGTAGCCTCATAGTACAGATCATGCTTATCGGCAGGGTTGCGGACCATAATAATCTAAAATATAGAATTAGTTATAAAACTTACTTCTTCGGCTTGGGCGGAGCCCTGAATCCGCACAGACAATTTTCTTTATAGAATGCCTGAACCTCTTGGCCTACTAAAGATAAATCGCTACAGAAGGGAGGCAGCCCTAAAGCAGAAACTAAGACAGAGTGCAGCAAGTAAGGCAAGGTCAATCCAGGACAACCTCCTTCTTCTCCTTTCGGACCGATTTCATAGGTTTGAGTGAAATCATTATTAGACTGAACTTTACGAATTACTTCTTCCCGCAGAGTATAACCGGCTTCTGCAGCAATTTCTTCCAGACGGTATTCCCGCTGCCAGTCACCAAAAGCGGCCATTACTCCCAGATCTCCAAAGAGTTTTCCGTTGGTGTAAATGGTTTTTGACATATTCTACTTAATTATCAAGAATTATTTAAATGATTTTCTATTCTGAAGAATCACTTCTCTCTCAACTGCACAATATCGCTGGCTTCAATCATCAAGTATTCCAAAATCTACCAAAAGCTTTATATAACAATTCGTTATAAAACATTATAAATTATAATGAGGAAACAAAATGGTACAAGCAATTGTAACAATCGGAGAACATCAAGATCGGATTTTAAATATTATTAAGGGTAAATTTGGGTTAAAGAACAAGTCCGAAGCAATAAACGTAGTTATAAATAAATATGAACAAGAATTATTAGAGCCAGAATTAAGACCGGAATATATTAACAAGTTGCAGAAGTTGGAGAAAGAGAAAGGAATTCCTTTTAAAACCATGGCGGAATTAAGAAAAGTAATTGAGGGATAATGATGTATCATTATGAGATTATTCCTTCATTGCAAAAAATCCTTAACAAGCTTTCGAAAAAAGATAAGACCACTTTTGAGCAAGTTTTAGGAAAGATTGAAGAAGTAATAAAATGTGAAGATGCCGAACATTACAAAAATTTAAAGTATGATTTAAAGGATCGGAAAAGAGTACATATTGGCAATTTTGTGTTGGTTTTTAAATTTATTAAAGAAGAAAACAAGATAGTCTTCTTAGATTTTGACCATCATGACGTTATCTATCGATAACCTTAAACTTTTTCTAAATCAATCAGCTTCTTTTCCTGCAAATCATAATGGGCATGAGAGA
>JBBSWE010000104.1:0-2487 GCA_038046445.1 Nanobdellota archaeon
ACTTTAAAAACCACCTATATACTCTAGACGTGAGAACTAATTACCGAATTATACATGCGAAATACTCCACCAAAACTCTTATAAATAAAAGTTTAAATTAAGCTCAGAAGTGGGACCTTAGCTCAGCCTGGGAGAGCACTACGCTGAAGATATCCTCACTGACGTTCGGGAATGTCAGGAGAAAACTGACACGTAGGTGTCCGGGGAAATCAATCCTTAGATGAATTGGTTACGGAATTCAAATCCCCGAGGTCCCATTTTTTTATTTTTAAAACTTAATCCTTCCCTTACACTTCTTACTTCCTTACCTTATAATGCAACTGCTAAATTTTTTATGAACGCTGAAAAATTTCTCACCCTCGTTCGACCAAAGACAAGCTCGGGATGTTAACATAGATTATATAGAGGAGTTTGCCCAGAAAAGATGAATTATGCAAAGTTTTCTATACTATTGAAAATCGTGCTTATTTACTTCTTTTAGCAAAGGTAGAACTTAAAATAAAGAGATTTCCTTCTTCATTGAATTCTTCTGTGGAATATTCTAGAATATTGAATCCGACCTTGCTAAGATTATCTTTGGTTTCTTCTTTTGAGACCCAAACAAAATATTGTTTATATCTCCGATTATAAGGTTCAGGGATTATCTTTTCTCCCTTACCTTCCAACAGCCCCAAATATAATACGCCTCTTGGCTTCAAAAGATCAAAAAATTTCTTTAAGATTGCCAGATGTCTTTTTCTGGGAATATGGATTAAAATAAATGCAGCCCAGATCGCATCAAATTTATTCTTTAAGGTTATATTCTCCACGTCCATAACATAAAAATTTGCAGAAGTTACCTTCTTTTTCGCAAAATCAATCATCTTCTCAGATAAATCAATCCCAATAACTTCATGGCCTTTATCTGTAAATTTTTTTGATGCTTGTCCAGGCCCGCACCCTACATCTAATATCTTTGATTTTTTAGGGATAAAAGAAAGAAATTTCTGGTAATGTTTTTCCATTGCGGGATTATTAAACTCATGGCAAACATATTCTTTTACTGTTTGGTCATAAGTTCTAACAAGCATATCTTTGATTGTTCGCGCCATTTCTGCTTAACTCACTATTACTTTTTTAGTTACCATCTTCTCTCCTCTATCCACCTAAAGCATTACTTAATATTCCTGCGGCAAACCAGTTGAATGCTACCACCACTACGCCAGAAATGATGCAATACAATAAAGTGCTTCTAATTAGATTCTTACCAAGAGAATATCTTTCGGCCAATTTATCTGCTCCGTTATCTATTCCGTTAGCCAACACCACCAGAATATAAGTTATCTGCACGATATAAATTCCTACCACAATCTGGAAATGGAAAGTAGGAATACCTACTCCAAAGATGCTTAACATTCCACCCATCATTCCCGGTTCATTATCTTGCGCAAACTGTCCTAGTTGTGCCGATAATTTAGTCAAGATAGTAGCAATCATGGAAGTTATACCCACCACAATTCCGGCGATAGCGGGAGTCAAGAATTTAATCTGCGAATTCATGGAAGAAAGCACTTCAGCCATCAAATCTTTCAACCTTTCTTCTACGGTATGAATTTCTTTAATATAACGAGACATAGACAATAAAGCTTGAGCGGCAATAAGCGGACCTTTTTTGGCTGATTCCACTAATACTTTCATAGAAGACTCAATCACTTTAGAAGGATAAGCGGAGATGGCTCCTACTTTCGGATCGAAGATGGCTTGCTCCAACCCCATTCCTAGTTTAGTCATATTCCTTTCCGCTAGACTGAAAAAATCTCCGGAAGTTGTGCCTTGCATATTTTGCGCTACTTTAGTAAAAGCTATTTCCGCCGGGATGCCATCACCTAAACGATTTCCTAATTGAAATAAAGCGGAAGAGAATTCATCTTCTAAAGTTCGGGTTTGTTCTCTGATTTTAATCACATTTTTAGAACGCAAAGCAAAGTATAATCCAAAACCAACTCCTAAAGCGGCAATGGCTACTAAAGAAAGAATGGTCGCTCCCATTCCATACGGACCTAAACGTTGGTCCACATCACAATCCGGACCACAGGAACCGGCCGGCATACCATCCTTACAGGGTACGCAGACATAATCCATCATCTTAAACTTTCCCGCTTCATCTTTTATCTCAAAAGTAGGATTCATGGAATGGATCAATAGCGGGCTAAAACCAATAATAAACCCGACAATCAGAATCAATAATAACACGGAAATAGGACTTATATAAATCAGCATTTTTTTGCCCAGGGAAACTTTAACTTTTCCACCCTTACCTACTGGAACGTCTTCTTTTATTTCCTCGGCCCCATAACCCGCCGGACGATGTGATAAAATAGTTTTTCCAATATAAAATACGACAATGGGAAGAGTGATGTTATACAATAGAGAGATGTAAACAGCGGAAATAAAAGGGCTGGAACCTTCGCTCATAAAGCTTACCACTAAAGGTAAAATAAATAAAAC
>JBBSWE010000104.1:2497-17452 GCA_038046445.1 Nanobdellota archaeon
ACTAAACCCAAGATGGGTAAGATAATACCCAGCATGTGTAACATAGTAATAGGCGAACTTAAAGAATGAGCATAATGCAACATATTTTCGTAGGTGCCATTAAGAATCACATCAAGAGATTTGTCTAATAAAGATAAGCGGCGCTCTTCCGATCCCTCAAACAGAGAAGATTCGACTAGATGGAATGCTTCCACAAAATTTTTGTTAGATTCATTCCAGTTTACTAAAAAAGCATCGGCTGATTCGCGAATGTTGCTATATTTCTGCAGTTCGACATCCCATAAGATTTTTCTGAAATCTAAAGAAAGAGGAGCATCAAGGTGATCGGCAGCAAATTCAATCCCTCTTTCTAAGTTGGAAGTATGGCGCATATAAGTTACTAAATAGAAAATACTTTGCACCATCTGGTTACTGGCTTTCATGCGCCAAGTGTTGGCAGCAAATTTAGGAATACTGCGCAGAGCTGGAATCATCAACAATCCAGCAATGATACAGAAGAAGACTAAGAACATCATCGGTGGCATTCCCAATAAGGCAGGAACAGCATACATAATCAAAGAACCAAAAACCATTACCATTAAAGCGGCTAGAATGGAAAAAGAAATCACTCCAGAAGGGGTAGTGTTTAAATGACAAGCATCTAAATCTTTTTGTATACCTACTGCAGTTTTATCACTCACTCCTAATTTTAAAGTATTCCCGGAGAAGTTACACGCTTTTTCGTATAAAGTATAACTGGCGGGATAGAGTTCAGCTTTAAATTCAGAATATTCTTTAGAAGTGACTTTACGCGGAGCGGTTTCTACTGCTGCTCCAAATTCCGATCTAACTTTAGCTTTATATTTTTCTAACAGCTTTTGGTATTCCCCTTGGTCCATCTATTCACCTAGGTTTAGTTTTAGCGCCATCAGGTCGAAGTCTCTCGAATTAACATCCAGAGCGTCGCGAGGGGTCGCTCCCTACGGGAACGCAGCTCCATCGATTGCTACAGCGAGGACTTCGAAGGCGCTAAACATCATTCCTCCGTTAGAGAGAAGGTTAATTTATTAGTTTAAAAAGGTTGCGAGAACAGAAACCAGAAACTTTACCTTAATCCGGCATATCTTCCGTAATAGCACGAGGATTGAGCTTGCTGGCTTTACTAACTACCTGCGAACTAATCTTTAACTCTTGACCCTTAGATAAGGTGGCTTCCAATTTGCCCCGGTCCAATTCTCGCAGCCACATCAAGCCCAGCTTAATCATCATCTTATTGAAGCGGTCAGAAAGTTTGTAAGTACGCTTGTACATATCATAATCAATCAAGCCCATGCTTTTCATAGGGGTCAAGATGCGATCATAGAATTGACGCTTATTATAAGAAAGACGCACTTCGGTGTGTAAAGGAGAACGGCCTTTCTCTCTTACGATTAAAGAGCCTTCATGGAGCAGATTGGCAAATACCCCCATCTCGGTTTTACCGATTTCTCCGTTATTTTCAAACATATATTTGATCAGAAGTCGGGCTACCACTTCTTGTTGCTCTGTAGCAAAGATTATCTTATAGATATCTTCCGGAAGATTATATTGATCGAACAACAACACCATTTTAGACTTAAATGAGTTCTTCAATATATAAATATTACGCTTATGTATACTAAAATACGGAAGAGTATATTCAGAAAGGTTTAGTCAAATATTTTTATCGCACTTGGTCGTCGAGAAACAAGGGTGCAAATCTCATTAATTTTGCTTCGAGAACAATTCACCACTTTTTAATAGAAAAGTTTTAAAAGAAGAAGGGGTCAAATCAATTATGAGCGACCTAGAGAGATTAACTGAGACTGCTTGCACTCGTTTATTGATTAAAGCTATCGAGAGTACAGAAAAAGTGTTCTCTGCTCTCAGTCAACCGGGAAAGGGTTCAGGAGCATGTCTCCTAACTCGAGGAGGGAATTTCTTCTCCGCCGGTCATACCACTTTTCCAAACGGATATTATGCTCACGCCGAAACTTTGGCTCTGATGCTAGCTATCCAAGCAAATCCTGTTGATCCAGTGATCGCTGCAGCCACCGTTTCTACCTGTTCTCCTAGGGAGTATTGGCGTCCTTGTGATCCTTGTTTGCAAAACTTTTCAGATTATCGAGGCGTGATAGAAAAGAGATACCAACTAGATATTTCAGAAATTTATTTTGTCTGCGGCAAGCGCGATTTAAGCTACGAATTACATCCTTTGAGTAAGTTGCTAAAATTTCCGTGGAAAACTCCTGGATAAAATGGGATAATAAAATCCAATCCCACAAAAAGCTTTATAAATAACTACCATAACTAAATAGAACATGGGAAGAATTAAGACTAAATTCATCAAAAGAAAAACTAAAGAGCTCTTGAAAGCTCAAGGAGAACATTTCAGTCCTGATTTTAAACAAAATAAACTTTCTACCAATAAGTATGCGATTATATTCAGTAAGAAATTGCGCAATGTTGTGGCTGGATACATGACCAGATTGAAAAGAAAAGAAAGTTAAGTTTTTCTGGTTGATATTTAGTAAACTAATTCTTTAATAGGTATTTTTATTTTATATTTCTAACCAAAACCATATAAACATCAATTATCTTCTTTAGTATATGCATCGAAGTATCCCTTTAAAGAGGTTGAATCATTTTGGAAATTGGATATTGGATAAGCTCGAACAGAAAGAGCTGAAAGTATATCAAAAACTGCTGGCGAGAGAGAAAAACAAAACTCTCTTGGATTCGGTTCAGCAGAAAGAGTTGAAGTTTCCAGAAATACTTTATCCTCAGCAAAACATGCCCGTAGAATGGTGGTACTTTACCGGACATCTGCAGAATAAAGAGCAAAAGTTCGGCTACGAATTCTGCTTCTTTAAATTTCATCCGCAAGCGCTTCGAGCCGGGATTATTCCACTTAACAAAATCCGAAAAGAACCCTTTCTAGTGTTTCATTTCGCCCTGACCGACAAAAAGGAACAAAAATTTGATTACGTTCAAGAATCGGGGATGAGCTTTCCTCAGAACATCAATTATAATCAACTTAATTTAAAATTGGATCATTCTTCTTTTATTTTTGAAAAAGATAAATTTTCTCTCTCCACTAAAAATAAAATTGCTGATCTATCCCTAGAATTAAAACCGGAAACAAAAATAATCAAACATTTTTCTTCTGGCTTTGCGGAAATGTTCCCTCAACAGCGCACTTACTATTTAAGTTATCCGCGGATGAGTACAAAAGGAGAATTGCAAGTAGGCAGTAAAAGATATGCTGTTACGGGAACGAGCTGGTTCGACCACCAGAAGATGAATATGTTACATCACTCTCCTCTAAGAGGATGGGAATGGTTTAGCCTTATCCTAGAAGATAAGACGGAATTGATGTTTTTTGTGCTAAGAACTAAGAAGGGCTTGACGCGAAAGCATCTGGGAGGAACTTTTATCAAGAAAGATGGAAATATAATCCATCTTTCTCAGAAAGATGCTCTCATTAAACCATTATCCATTTGGAAGAGCCCACATACTGGAATCGTTTATCCCTCTGGATGGAAAATGAGTATTCCTCGGTTGAGGTTGGATTTAATTATTTCTCCCGAAGTTAAAGACCAGGAACTGCATGACCGTGGTATAACTCCGATCGCTTATTGGGAAGGGGCATGTAAGGTAGAAGGAAACAAGAATGGGAAGAAAATAAAAGGACAATCATATGTGGAATTAGTGGGTTACGATAAACGCCTCTCTACCCGACTGTTCCAGAGTTTTGTGGATTAATTACAACGTAGAAGCTAATACTTTCATCTCTTTTCTTATCCCAGCAATATCTTTAATCTTAGACAACTTCTCCCGCAATTGCGAGCTGCCTTTGATACCTTTAGTAAACATCTGCGCATGCATTCGGATATTGTTGATGTCAATCTTATACTTCTCCGCTAATTCTAAATAAGAAAAGAAATCTTGCAACTGTTGTTTGGGATTTCTCGGAAGATATTTTCCTATTTTATTAAAATCTGCAATTTGCTTAAAGAGATAAGGGTTGCCCAGCGCTCCTCGACCGATCATGACATAATCGCAACCGGTTTCTTCTTTCATTCTAAGATAATCTTCTACCGTTTTTACATCGCCATTTCCCGCTACCGGAATAGAAACACATTCTTTAACTTTCTTGATCCAGTTCCAATCGGCTTTGCCAGTATAACCTTGCTTTTGCGTTCGGGCGTGCACGGTAATCATGCTCGCACCGGCTTCTTCACAAATTTTAGCGATTTTTAACACGTTAATTTTGTGATTGCTGATACCTAAACGAATCTTGCAGGTAACGGGAATCTTAACCGCATTGACTACCGCTTCTACGATTTCTTTTACTCTTGCTGGACGTTCTAATAAAGCCGAACCGGCACCTTGTTTGATAATCTTAGAAGCAGGACAACCAAAGTTTAAATCGATAATTTCACATTTATCTGCACAGAATTTGACCGAAGTGATTAAGCAATCGGTATTCTGACCAAAGAGTTGGATACAACGGGGCTTTTCTTCTTCTGAAACGTCAATCATTCTTAATGTCGCTCCATTTCCTCTGGCCAGAGCATTGGCAGAAATCATTTCCGTTACCGTTAATCCAGCACCATATCTTTTACAGAGTATTCTGAACGCTACATCCGTCACTCCGGCCATCGGAGCGAGAAGGGCGTCGGAAGATAGTGGGGGAAAGGGCATAATGAGTAAGAATAATAAAACACTTTTAAAATATTTCTAAAAGTTTATTTAAATTGTTAATAAGAGCGCAATTCTATCTGCCCTTTAATTATTGGCCGAATTTTGTAATCGCAATGTAATCTTAATGGCTGAAGAACTCCCGTTACTCTGTTCCTATACCCATTCAGCACCCCATCCGCTTCTGCTGCCGATCCTCCCGGAACATACAATAATTTTCTTGCTACATCTAAATCCGTACCCATTATTCCCATACAATAAGGTAAAATCATAATTCGAGAGTCCTTGAGTGCTGCCTTTAATTCTTCAGCTACTTTGGGATCGTTTCTCCGCTGGTTTAGTTCTTCAACTTCTTTTGGACGCAAGTATTCTCTAATCGTTCCTCTCAAATGCTGTTTAGTTGTCTCAGATGTAACCGGTAATGTGGGCCAACCGAATACTGATCCGTTTATTCTTTTATACCTTTCCCCCTTTCGGGTTAATAATTCATACACAAAATTAGTCCTTTTGTAATCAATCACTGAAAGCCTTTCTCCCTTTACCACTAAAAGTTCTAAAGATGCCGGAGTTGGTTTGTCTAACCATTCTCCCAGAAAATGCTCCCCTATTCTTTGAATTAGTGGTGGTTCTTTAGGCATAGTTAAAGTTCATGAGGAAGCATGTTTTTAAATATTTCTCTTGTGTAAAGAATAATAAAGCATTTATTTACTTTGTATCACTAAAGAGATAAGCCCCTAAACCTTTATAAATAATCCTCTTTTCTAACTCTTTATGCCTAAGAAGAAAACTACTGAAGATACTGCCGTTCCAGCTAGTCCTTCAGCTGCTCCTTCTACTCCAGTTCATTCTGAACCCAAACATAAACCTTTAGCGATCCAACCGGAAATCAATTTAGCTTTAGTCGGACATGTTGATCATGGTAAGACTACCTTAACTGAACGTCTTAGTGGAAAATGGACGGATACCCATTCCGAAGAAATGAAAAAAGGTATTACCATCAGATTAGGTTATGCTGATTTTACCATTTACAAGTGTGAGAAATGTAATTTCTTGACTACTAAAGAAAAATGTATCAAATGTAACGGACAAACTACTCCGTTAAGAAAACTATCTCTAGTCGATGCCCCCGGCCACGAATCTCTGATGGCCACTATGTTATCTGGAGCAGCCATTGTGGATGGAGCATTATTATTAGTAGCGGCAAACGAGAAATGTCCTCAGCCCCAGACTAAAGAGCATCTCGTAGCTTTACAAATTTCCGGCATCAAGAATGTTATCATCATCCAGAATAAAATCGATTTAGTTAATCACGAAGAAGCCCTGCAAAACTATAAAGAAATTAAAGAATTCTTATCCAATACTGATTTTAAAGATGCTCCCATCATTCCTATTTCCGCTCGAGCTAATGTTAATGTGGACGTGTTATTAACAGCAATTCAAAAGTATGTCCCTACACCTAAACGAAATCTGGATAAGGATCCCATCATGTTAGTAGCGAGAAGTTTTGATGTGAACAAACCCGGAATCAAGCCAGAAAAATTAGTGGGCGGGGTTCTGGGCGGAACAGTAAAACAAGGAAAGTTCAAAATTGGAGATGAAATTGAGATTCTTCCGGGTTATATGGTGGAAGAGAAAAATAAAAAAGTGTACAAACCATTGAATACTAAAATTGTGCAAATCTTTTCTGGAGGAGCTCCCGTTCCCGAGATTCTTCCCGGTGGAAGTATGGCTATTTCCACTTTACTTGATCCGAGTATTGTTAAAGCAGATTCTTTAACCGGCTCTTTAGTAGGAATAACCGGAAAACTACCTTTAGTTCATTATCAAGTCACTTTAGATACACATTTATTGGAAAGAGTAGTAGGAACAAAAGAAGAAACGGAAGTTAAACCCTTAGCTAAGGGAGAGATTTTGATGTTGAACGTTAATTCTTGCGCTACGGTGGGCATCGTCCAAGATCCTTCGAAGAAGAATACAGTTTGTATCTTAAAGAAGCCTATCTGTGCCAATTCCGGCGATCGCATTACTATTTCTCGAAGATTGGAAGACCGCTTTAGATTGATTGGGTATGGGATACTCAAGTAACTAGATTTTTCTTCCTTTCTCCTTAACGATTCCCTTAAATTCAGAATACTTTCTCATCTTGTGGCGATGTTCAGCAGTAAGATCCATATGATGAGCATGGAAATGAGCCAAAAACTTATCTTCGTCTCCTCTTAATTTATGCATTAGATAGTCATGCTCAGTACGATATCTAGAACGATACAATTCTAACAACTTACCTCTTTCATGTTTTTCTTCGTGAATAAATTTGGCGGCAGTATGAATAATCTCTTCAAAGATATTTTCTCTCTGTCCGATACAAACACTATTTCCTTTCTTGATGGATTCTAAGAATTGCCGAGGATTCTTACCGTAAGAGAAGCAGAGTACTTTTCCTAATTGAACCAGAGAATGTCCATCGCTGCCTGCACACATTCCTTTCTTAATTTGTTTTGACCAAGCTACGGCTTTTTTATTTTCATGTTCTAAACAAGCGCCATTCACCACTTCTACCATGTCTATGTCTTTTAATAATTTTTTATCTGGTGAACCTTCTTTCATCATTCCGATTACTCCCGGACCATAAGGGTGGGGAACAGAAAGATAGCAATCGTATTTCCTAGCTTTATTCATCATCTCTTCAACAGAGATAGGAAGAAAGAAAGGATTTTTTCTCATTAATGGCTTAATTTCAGTGTAATAAAACTTTTCTAAAAGATGCCCTTCTGGAAAATAAAACATTAAATGCACTCCATTTTTACAAGTAACTTCTATTCCCGGGATGATAAACAAGCCAGTGTTCTGTTCCAAAGCCTTGATGGCTCCTTCGATAGAATTATGGTCAGTTATGGCGATTCCAATACCTTTTCGTTTACATTCTTGTAGCACATTCTTGATCTTAGAAACCCCGTCCATGCTGTAAGTGGTATGAAAATGCATATCCACCCCATGATAATTTAACTTGGATACCAACTGGAACAGCGGACCGAAGGTTACTGGTTTTTGAAAAAAGACTAAACTCATAGCTAAAAGACAAACTTTTTAAATATATAAATTATTCCTTCTGTTTATGAACAAAATAATCTTAGCGGTGATTTTGGCCGGTTTTGGAGCTCAACTGATTAAATTAGTCGTTTTGTGGTTCAAACATAAGAGTTTGCATTGGAAAGATCTTTTAGTAACGGGAGGAATGCCCTCATCACATTCGGCTTTTGTAGTTTCTTTAGCTACCATAATCTATTTAATGGAAGGAGTTTCTACTGCTTTCGCTATCAGCTTGGTGCTAGCATTTATTGTGGTGAGAGATGCTTTTGGAGTTCGCCGCACGGTAGGAGAAGAAGGAGTGATGATTCACCGCATTGTCCAAAAATTAAAGCTGCATAAAGAACCGCATTTTGCTATGGGCCATACTCCGTGGCAAGTAACCGTTGGTTCTATCTTAGGATTCTTGGTGGCGGTAGGAGTGTTTTATTGGTTATAAAGGTACTAACGTTCTAATCTTTCTTTGTAAATCTTGATGTACAACATCCACCGGTTCACCATGAATCATTCTTTGATACTGCTGTTCTAAATGCTTCAAATCCAAACCTGGACTTCTTAAGCGATGTCCTAAGTCAAACTCTTTTTTCCTGCCGGTGAGCGGATCATCTACGGATTTAATGGGGATTACTCCTGCCGCCGTACCGGTAAAGAGAGCAGCATCTCCTTTTAAGAATTCGTCCAAAGGTATCTTTCTTTCTTCTACTTCTATCCCATAATTACGGAACATTTCTAGCAAGATAGCTCTTTTAGTTCCGGGAAGAATATCTTGAGCAGTACTGGGAGTAACCACCCAGCCATTAGTAATCAAAAAAACATTTTCTCCTCCCCCTTCCAAAACGTTTCTTTCTGGAGAAGGATCGGTGATTAGAGCTTCATCAAAACCATTTAGCTTAGCCAGATCCTTGGCAAATCCCCCGAAGCCGTAGTTGGAAGTGGTTTTGTATTTCCTTAAACAACAGGCCACCCCGCTTTCATGAACTCGGATACGAGGAGGTTGCTCCAAATATGCTCCCCAAGGAAAAAGGCTGATAGTAAGAACCGTCTGATGATCTTGAGAATATACACCCAAGCCATGCACCTGCTTTTCTTCTTGATCAAACTGCTTATCTTTATACACTAAAGGACGGATATAACATCCTTCTTTGGGATTGATAAAACCGCTTTCAATATTTTTGCGCACCAATTCATCAATAACTTCATGAAGATGTTTTGTGTCTACATCCATCAAAAGAGTAGAGGTACTGCCTCTTTTAAGCCTTCTAAGATGCTGTTCTAAAACGACATAAAATAATTCTTCACTTTGAGCGTCCCATACGGCTCTTATCCCTTCAAAAACACCACGAGAATAATGCAAGCTGTGACAGAAAAAAGAATCAGGAGCAAGATTAAGCTCTTTCATTTCATCTCGGGTGTAGAACCCTTCTTTACCGGTGCTATCAGAATAATATCCTATAAATTTGGTTAAGTCCATTTTATTCTTAAATATCAAAGGTTGTTTTTATGGATTTATGTACTCTAAACTTCATTTCCTTCATCTTCGAAATAAATTCAAGAAAATAAATATAACCACTGGTAAACTTTTATTTATTTCAATTTATAATGAGTTACAGCAAATATTGCTATTCCTAATACTAAGGAAATTAACCCGGAAACAACAAAATTATCTGGAAGTATAAACGCATCCATTACCCGCCACAGTCCTCTCCAAATACCTACCAAAGCAGTAGCGATAATCAAAGACCAAATAATCTGGTGGTGCACAGCTAATTTTTTAAATTTTTCATACATGTTTTTCACCTATTTTTTGTTATTTAAATATGTTAAAAGAGATTATTGCTCTATCCATCCCTTGGATCGTTCCACTGCTCTCTTCCAATCATGATATAATCTTTGCCTTTCTTCTTCCTTCATCTGCGGCTTAAAGAGTTTATCAATCTTTAATCTGGCCATCAATTCTTCTTTATTTTTCCAGAATCCAATCGCTAATCCTGCTAACATGGCTGAACCCAAAGCGGTGGTTTCAATGATTTTAGGTCGATAGATTTGCGTATTGAGGATGTCGGCTTGAAATTGCATCAATAAATTATTGGCGCAAGCTCCCCCATCTACCCTTAAGATTTTCAATTTAACTTTAGCATCTTTAAGCATGGTTTCCACCATATCCTTAGATTGATAACAGATTGCTTCTAAAGTGGCTCTGATAATATGCTCACGAGTAGTTCCCCGTGTAATTCCAATAATCGTTCCACGAGCATTCATATCCCAATAAGGCGCACCCAAACCGACTAAAGCCGGAACGAAATAAACTCCACCATTATCTTTAACTTTTATTTCGCCAGTTTCCCGAGCATCTTTGATTATTTTCAAACCGTCTCGCAGCCATTGTACCGAAGCTCCACCCATAAACACGCTTCCTTCCAAAGCATATTCAACCTTTCCGTTAATGCCCCAAGCGATAGTAGTTAATAATTTGTTTTTGGAAAAGAGGGGTTTAGTACCTGTGTTCATCAATAGAAAACAACCCGTGCCGTAAGTGTTTTTAAAAATTCCCGGTTGAAAACATCCTTGACAAAACATAGCGGACTGCTGGTCACCAGCTATTCCGGCAATAGGAATATCGGCGTTAATAATTTTCTGGTCAACTTTTCCGAATATTCCACTGGAGGGTTTAACCTCGGGAAGAAGACTTTTAGGAATAGAAAACAAGTGCAATAATTCTTCATCCCACTTCAAAGTATTTATATTAAAAAGTAAAGTTCGGGAAGCGTTAGAATAATCGGTAGCGTGAACTTTTCCTCCAGTAAGGTTCCATAAAATCCAGGTGTCTATCGTTCCGAATAACAATTCTCCTTTACTTGCTCTTGCTCGAACACCTTTAACATTGTCCAAAATCCATTTTATTTTTGTTCCAGAGAAATAGGCATCAGGAATAAGTCCAGTTTTGTTGCGGATTAGAGAAGTAATTTTAGCACTTTTCTTCAAAGTTTCACAATAATCTGCGGTTCGACGACACTGCCAAACAATAGCATTATAGATGGGCTTACCGGTCTTTTTATCCCAAATTACAGTAGTTTCTCTCTGATTAGTAATGCTGATGGCTTTAATTTCTGACGGTGAAACTTTTGCTTCTTTAATCGTATTTTTAATCACATTCACCGTTGTTTCCCAAATTTCTATTGGATTATGTTCCACCCATCCGGGATGAGGATAATATTGTGGAAACTCTTGATACGCCTTAGAAACAATCTCTTGATTATGATCAAATAAGATGGCCCTATTTCCAGTAGTTCCTAAATCAATGGCTAAAATGTATCCCGAATCAATCTTTTTATTCATGTTCTTTTTAGTCATATTATTTTACTAAATTATTTTTATTTATTTTCGCTTAACACTTGTTTAAATATTCCCGGATAATTGGTTATTACTCCATCCACCTTCCAAGCAATGGTTTTATTCATGGAGATATAATCATTAACGACCCAGACATAAACTTTAGTACCAGTCTTTTTTATTTCAGAAATGAACTTACTGATGAACGGTTTATTGGGAAAAATTTCACTAATAGCAAAAAAGTATAAATTATACTTTTTAATAAAATGAGTATAGTAAGGTAACCTTAAATGGTGAAAGAGTGAGAAAAAGATGATTAATCCTATCTTTATTTTAGAATCGTATTTTCGAATATTTTTTAGGATATGCCGGTGGGAACTATGGATCATTATTTGATTATTTCCGTTATACTTGTGAATGATGTCTAGTGCTTCTTTCTCATGCTTAAAGAGAGAGATCTTAAACTCAACGATGATT
Organism: Nanobdellota archaeon; assembly: GCA_038046445.1. Lineage (GTDB taxonomy): Archaea > Nanobdellota > Nanobdellia > Woesearchaeales > GW2011-AR9 > JACRPH01. Next base: position 14,090 of record JBBSWE010000104.1, read on the forward strand.
ATGGTGCTGTTAGAATGCTGAGTAATTAACTTTAAAGCCTGCTCTAAGGTTAAAATAATTTCTCTTCTCTTATTTGGTGAGAAGTTAAATTTTTTCAATTCAGCATAAGTCCTGTTTACGATATGACCTTTCCCGTCAGAAGTTCGGTCGATCGATCCGTCATGAATGACGACAAATTTATTATCTTTAGTAGTATGGATATCAAACTCAATCACATCAGTTTTTTGATTAAGGGCTTCTAAGAAAGCAGCCCCAGTATTTTCCGGTGCACTACCGCTAGCTCCCCGATGAGCAATACATATCACCTTATTCTCTTTAACCATAATTAATCTAGTGAGAAGGTATTCTTTTTTAAATATAAACCTTTTGTTTTCTACAGAAATTCTACTTTCTACGAAACTTCTTTTCTAGTTCATCTACTCCAAACTTAATCAACACTGCTCTTCCGTGCGGACAAGTGTAAGGAAATTTGGTTTGTCCTAATTGATTCAATAATCCTTGCATTTCTGTTACAGATAATTCATCACCTGCTTTTACGGAAGCACGACAAGCCATCCGTGTGATAATCTCTTCCTGAATCTCTTCCAAACGATTCTTTCCGTCATATAATCCAGCAATGATTTCAAACAGCAATTCTTTTGGCTGTAATCTTCCAAATACCGAAGGAATGGTCTTGAGCAGGAAAGTATTCTCGCCGAATTCTTCTAAAGCGAAGCCCATCCTGAACAAGTAATTAAGATTTTCTTTCAGTAGTAAATTTTGCGTCGCATTCAATTCCAGCACTTCTCCTTGCAACAAATTCTGCACTGCTACCCTTTTGTTAAGAAACTGCTCCATAAACTTCTCATACAATACTCGTTCTTGCACTACATGCTGGTCGATAAACAATACACCGCCGGGAGTTTCGGCCACAAAGAAAGTTTTATGAATCTGTCCCAGCAGTTTATAAGGAGGAAGTTTTTCAGTTGGTTCTGGTGCAATAGTTTCTAATGGTTGAAAATAAACTTCTTCTTTTAAGGGCACTTCTTCTCTCATTAGACCTTCCTCTCGCGGTATCGGCAGCACCACTTGCGCTGATTTCTCAAACACGTATTTGAATTGTGGTTTAACTTCCTCTTTAGGAATACTTTGGCCAAAAGTTAGTTGCTGCTCAGCTTGAAAATCCAATTCAGGAATCAAATCATTCTGCTGCAATGCTTCGCGTACGGCTCGCTGTACTGCTTCCAACACTTCTTGCTTCTGCTCAATCTTAATATCGGATTTAGTAGGATGAACATTCACATCAATCTTAGTAGGATCAATCTCAATGTTCATTACAAAAATAGGATGTTTTCCGACAAATAAAAGAGAATGATAAGCTTCGTAGATCACTTTAGTAATTTCTTCATTTCTTACCCATCTTCGATTCACAAACAATGCTTGCATAGTCTTATCATTGCGGGCATCATAGGGTTTGGAAACGAAACCGGAAATTTTAACTCCCAAATTTGAATTTTCATAGTTCACTTCCAACAGGTCTTTCGCTAATTCAAATCCGTACAGAGCCGCAATATTATCCCGCCACTCTTCCACCGAAGGAGCATGCAAGATTTCTTTCAAGTCATGAATCAATTTGATGGAAACGTTAGAATTAATTAAAGCATACTGCATTACCACTTCAACTATATGTCTTAATTCTACGGCATCGGTCTTAAGAAATTTCTTTCTGGCCGGAGTATTAAAGAAAAGGTTTTCCACTTCAATCATCGTGCCTTTTTCTGCCGCGACGATACCATAATTAGTAATCAATCCTCCGTCTACCACTAAGCTGAATCCTTCTAAAGCATGTTTTTGTTTGGTAGTAATGGTTAAACGCGATACTGCTGCAACACTAGAAAGCGCTTCTCCGCGAAAACCGAGGGTTTGAATCGCAAACAGGTCTTCCGTGCTCTTGATTTTGGAAGTAGCATGCCTGAGAACGGCTTTGTACGCATCTTCCTCTTCCATTCCTTCCCCATTATCAATGATTTTAATCAGGTCTTTTCCGTAATTCTTGATTTCAATCAGGATTCTAGTGGCTCCAGCATCTAAAGAATTTTCTAGCAGCTCTTTGACTACGCTGGCGGGCCGTTCGATTACTTCTCCAGCGGCAATCTTATTGATTAATTCTTCTGGAAGAACTGCTATTTTAGACATACTTTCCTTAGGAGAAGAACAGATTTAAAAGAATTTAGGTAGTCAGAGAGATAGATAAAGAAATTATTCCTCTTCTTCATCTGATTTTTTCTGATGTTCATCTTTCTTAGGAACATCTTCCGCAATGGGTTTCATAGTCGGGAATAAAATTACGTCGCGAATTGATTCTACTCCCGTCAACATGATGGCCATGCGATCTATTCCAAATCCTAATCCTCCGGTAGGAGGCATACCATATTCAATACAATTGATGAAATCTTCATCCATGGGATGAGCTTCATCCGAACCCGCTCTTAATTGTGCTGCCTGCTCTTCTAATAATTTCCTCTGTAAGATTGGATCATTCAATTCCGAATAAGCATTACATAATTCTGCACCTAAGCAGAACGACTCAAAGCGTTCAATCAAGCGCGTATCCTCACGATGAACTTTACATAAAGGAGTAGATTCTTTAGGATGATCGATAATGTGCACCGGTTGAATCAAATGCTCTTCAGCCAGATGTTCAAATAATAACTGTACCCCTAAGCCCCAACTGAATTCGCCATCAAAGTTAATGTTGTGTTGAGAGACAAGATCCAAAATATCTTCTTTACTCATATTTCGCGCATCAATTCCGCCATACTTATGCAAAGCGTCAAGCATGCTTAGACGAGGCCAAGGAGCTTTAAAATCTAACTCTACTTCCTGTCCTTTGTGAGTGTGCTTAACTCTAGTGGTTCCATTAATGGCAAAACAAGCGCGTTCATATACTTGCTCCATCAATTCCATCATAGTATTATAATCAACATATGCTTGATAACATTCCAGCATGGTAAATTCGGGATTATGAGTAGTATCGGCATCTTCGTTACGGAAATTCTTACAGATAGTAAACACTTTTTCAAATCCACCTACCACTAATCTCTTCAAATATAATTCGGGAGAAATGGAAAGAAACATTTTCATGTTCCAAGCATTGATGTGCGTGACGAAAGGTTTGGCGTTAGCTCCACCATAAATAGGTTGTAAGGTGGGAGTTTCCATCTCTAAGAAACCTTTTTCATAGAAAAATTCTCTAATCACTTTTACCATCTTGCTTCTTTTGGCAAACACTTCCCGCGATTCAGGATTAACGAAAAGGTCAACGTATCTTTGTCGATATCTTAATTCCACATCTTTCAAGCCGTGAAATTTCTCCGGCATCGG
>JBBSWE010000105.1:0-1224 GCA_038046445.1 Nanobdellota archaeon
GTCGGCATTTAACCACTTCTCCTCTTACGGCCGTACCTTTCTGGGCACACGGAAACCAAGTTACTATCCCTCCACTGACAGACATCAAGTTAAGAATAGATAATTACATTAAAGATAATCTGCGCAATTGCGTGTTTCAATTTATTCCTTTTACTAAGCAGTATGATTTTGTAGAAAAAAGTCCCATCACTGTCAACACTGAAATTGTAGAAAATAAAGTTATTTTCAATGTGAATTGGGATATAGATATCCGCAACAAAGCCGGAGAGATGATTACAGAAACCATTAATCATGTAGCTGAATCTAAAATAAAATTGAAGAAAACTTATGATACCGCTAAGCTGATCACCGAAAAAGAGATGGCCGAACTGAAGTTAGAAGATATCACTCAAGATTTGATCGCTTTAGAACATCCTCAAGTACCTTTAAGCGGGATAGAAATGAGCTGTGACAAAAAAGAGTGGAATGTTAAGGAAACTGAAAATACCTTATTAGAAATGCTTCATGTAAATCTGGGAGAATTACAAATTAAGGGAACAGATATTATTGAATATCCTAAAGAATTGCCTTACTATCAAAGCCATTATCTGTGGGACTTGGGGGAAGATTTCCGCCAGCCGCAAATCTCTGCTTTTTTTCAGTTTGATAATTATACCAAATATCCTTATCAGTTCTCCGTCACTCCGCGCAGCGGAGATAAGTTGGTCAGTAATGAAGTAAAAGGCAGCGAAATGATTTCTTTTTTCTGCATGCAGAACTGGAAATTCAATTACGATTTAACTTATCCCGTGGTGGTAAATGTGCGTGATGAAACTACTGGTTATAATTTTAGGATGGGTATGACCGTGCATCTGAAGCATAACTTTCCCGATCGTCAAGGAATCGCTTCTGCTCCGCCGGCTTTTACTCTCAGCAAATCTTTAACTTACGACAGCAGTCAGTTCTGTCAGGATATTCGAGTTCCGTTAATCATAAACACTTACAAAATAGTGCAGAATCATCATACCGGAATCTATTTCCGTGAGCCATTGGAAGGAGTAAATTTAAGTTTCAGTTGTTTGCGTTATAAATGCACATTAGGAAGTACGGAATACGATTACTTGGAGAAGGGAGATGTAGCCGGAAAATCTACCATTGTTCCTTATTGCGTCGGAGCGATCCTGAGAGGAGAGAAAGAAAGTTATAGAGAAGATTGGAGGAGAATCGTTCCCCAACCTAATCAAG
>JBBSWE010000106.1:0-17616 GCA_038046445.1 Nanobdellota archaeon
CTGGTTAAAGTAGTTTAGAAAATCAAATTACAGAGACAAAATGGGAATAGCTGATTTGCTGCGGGTTTCCCAGCATAATGTATGCTCCCATCAGGACCATACTTTCTACCACGCTATCTAAAACATTTGGTTTAGCGCGGGGATTTTCGGCTCGGGCATATTCTCTTAATGCTCGGGCAAAAGTAAGGATAGAGAGAGCTCCACGCACTGATGCCGGCTGCACCACCCGATACAAATATTTTTCTTCTTCAGTAGTGCCAATATTTTTTTCTTCTGCTCCTCTCGGCCAGGATTTCATCTTCCGCTTGGAATATTCTGCTCCGGCGCAGTCGATATAATTCAATCCTTTGACTAAATATCTGAACAGCATCACTTCTTCTTGGATAAGGTTTACCTGTGGGGTGAAACTTCTTTGGAGCATGTCAAGATAGGCCTGCTCAAATAAGGCGATCCTATTTTTAGGATTATCCGCTTCTTTTAATCGGGGCTCTCCGCCACTGTTGAGGACGATTTCGTCTAAATCTTCATTTTCCGGGTCAAAATTGTCCACATCCAGAATAAGGTGGGTTCTTCCTTTCAGCGCCGGATCCATAGTGGAAGTCCCGGTATAGCTTGTTCCGCTGTTGGCAGTCCACAAGCCCACGCTGTAGCGGGTATTCGTCTCAAAAGTTTCTCCGTCGGGATAATGGAAAGTATGTCTTTTCCCTCCTCCCAGCACATATCTTTTTCCATCTCCTAATTCTAAGAATCCTTCCATCAGGGAAAGGTGCTGGTTCTGTACCATCTCTACACTACGGTTGATTTCTTCTACTAAAATCAGCGGTTTGTAGACGGCGGAGGTCATCTGAATCAGTTCAGATTCATCTAGATCCGTCCCTTCTTTCAGGGCTTGGGCCACTTTACTTAATCCTAATCTGCGGAAGGCTACTTTTACATCTAGATCGTTTCTTCCGTAAAACTGGACCGCTTCATTCCCGGCCAGAGAGCGAACATCCGCAAACAATTGGGATTTACCCATTCCCTGCTCTCCGTACAGCCCGATATTCAGCCGGGCGGCCAAGGCCGCTTTGACCACTTTCCATGGAGTAAAGGGAACTCCGGCGAGAGTAAATACAGTAAGGTTGTTCTTATAAGTTGGAGGCTCTATCTCGGTAATTTCAGCTAAGGCAGATTTTGTGGGTGGTGTCATTTTTACTTCCTCTTTTCTAATTCTATCTTGTTGATGTTAATCTCTACCAATTCTCCTGATTCCAGAAAGGAATGGAGATTTTTAGGTATGATAATCACTAAATTCTTTCCCTGTTTGGCAATTTTCTTGATTACGCTTAATCTCATCTGTTGGTTTCCCCGATAAGTATCTCTTCTCTTCAATATATAAACCCAGAACACACCAAAGTTATAACTTTTCTATGCCAAAAATAGTCTTAATATTTAAACCTTTCTCTTGTTCTCATTTTATAGTGATTACTCACCTTTATATACCCTTTCTGCTTACTTCTGTAAGCCGGCGGTGATAGTTCGGTTGTCCTGAAAAGGATGCCCGCATACCAGCCTCTGCCAAGCACTCACTACTACTATGATGTCTGGACTATACCTCATCATATGCAACCTGTGTTTGACCAAGCTTCCTATGCAGCGAATGAGATCACCTCTAAAATACCAACTTAGGTTAATGTCGATAGTTGCTGATATTTGAGGAACTCTTTCACCGAGTCCAGTCCGCCGGCAACATCCTTATGAGGAATAAAAATGGTGCATAGATTAATACGAAGGTTATTTTCTAACGATAGAGATGGAGAGGAGTACCATGGCCGTAAGCCTAGCAGCAAGTCCAAGGATTCTAAAGTAGAGAAGTTGATCAAGCTGGCTCAAGCTCGTTCTAGGAAGAGTAAGAAAGTCAAGGCCAAGAAATCTACTAAAAAAGTCATTAAGAAGGTAGCCCAGAAAGGAAAGAAATAATTCTCCAGTAAAGTTTAAATATTCTATTGTTTCTCTTGCTGTTATGACCTTAAATCTACACGAAGGCGATTGTATTCCTAGTTCGAATTAATTATTTCTTTGAGTTAGTTAAAATTATTTTCGGCGGTTGTTTTCCTTCGGGTATCTCTAAATTCTACTCTTAGAACTTCTTTAAAGAAGTTTGTTTTCTGTAATGAGTACGACACCATGATGCAACTAGATGGAGCGATGCCTTATGGATGACAAAAGTATAAATGAAAAGGTTCGTCAGGAAGACGATAAGAGAGGAACTGAAGATCAAACGTTAGAGAAAAGAAAAGCCAGAAATGGGACTTCAGGGGATTCTTATCATCTGGGGGGAGGAATCTGGGGATGGCACGCTTATGATGGAGTTACTGGAGAATATACTATCGGAGACTCTATGAAAAACGTACCTTAAAATTTTGCGGAGTTTTTCTCCGCTTTTTCTTTTGACCTTTTTGTCTCACTTTGCTCCATTAGCTTAATATTCCAGCAAAACATCTAACTTCTATCATGTATCAAACGTCTCAAAGCTATGCTTGCAGCAGTTGTGGAGGAGGAAGTCGAGGAATCAGTTATAGTCCGTTGGAATCAGTAGTCTCCGGCTCTGCGGTGAGCTATGAATCTCGTTCTAGTATGAATGGCAGTGGTTATTTCATGCCTTCCGCTTCCAGTTCTTCTGGTTATAGTTTCGGATTTAGTTCTTTTAGTAATTCTGGTTTATCTTACAACTCCTCAGCTTCTGCTCCCGCTTCCTATCAAAGCAGTTCCATCGCTTACAACTTATTCCAATCCCAACAAAATTACAATTTCATCCCCGACGATTTTCTTAAACCGGGAAATTTAGGAATGTTTGTCGGAAAAGCAGACGAAATCAAAGAATTCGTAGAAGAAGCCTTTGAACTGATGTTTCATGAATCCTTCCCAAAGGATATCAAAGTTTCTGTTCTGAATGAGCAAGAATTTCATAAACTTGCTCCACATCCGGGAACGATTGGTTTATCTGTCAACAGAAGAAAACAGGGTTTGCTTTCAGAAATCTTTGTCAAGAACGATTTCTTAGGTCGAGTATTACTTACTTTTGGACATGAATTAGGACACGTACTTACTCAAACCTTAAATCATGCTCAAGATGAAGAAGCCAAAGCGTATGCTTTCAGTTTAGCTTGGATGAGGCTCATCAAAGAGCATAATATTGCTGGATTGAAGGAAGCCATTGTGACGGAAAGACCAGCAGAGAACGGTTTGCATAATGTGGCCTTTAATTTTGTAGAAGATTTACAGAAACGGGGAAAAGGATGGTGGGAGATTTATCAAGAGTTAGTAGGAAGAACAGTGAGTGTAGCGAGTTAAATTTTTTCCAAGAATAATTGTTATATTCTCTGAAGAATAGAATTATTTAAATACTTCTTTAATTTCTATTAGAATGGTGAGAATATGGATAATGTAAGATATTTTGTGGTTCCGGAAGAAACTATCAGAGGGTATAATACCTTAGAAGAAGCGCAACAGGCTACAGGTAAAGGAAAAGCAATTGTCGTTCCCTTGAGTGGTTTAGAAGAGGCCTTGAGAGATGTTGCTCCTATAGCTGAAGCAAGGAATGCTCCATTAACATTATTCTTAAACACTGCAGAGCTGGGACGTAAGGTTGTAATTAATTGTTTCGATTTAAATCATATCTCTTCGGAAGCATTGAAATTAGTTCCTTACGAAGTAGCAGAAAGATATACATTAATACCGGTGGATTTGCATCAAGATACACATTTACTGGCCATAGTGATTGGGAGAGAATCCAGTGAAGCTAAAATCTCTCTTCTAGCTGAAGCAATTTATGATGTCGCTTTTTTGTCAGGGTATCATCTGCAGGTTGCTTATGCTCCAATAGAAAAAGTTACTGCAGCTATCGATAAACATTATGCTGCGGACAAAATTAGATTAGCCGCTGAAAAAGACCAACTAGCGAAAAGTTAAAATAATTAATTTTTTTTGTATTCTCTATTTTTTTCTCTTCTCATAATCTTCAATCGCTGCCCTTAAGGCTTGGTCTCCAAGAACGGAACAATGAATCTTTCTGGCTGGCAATCCGCCCAGGGCTTTAACGATATCCTGCGGAGTGATCTTCTTGGCTTCTTCTAAGGTCTTGCCGATGACCATTTCCGACATGATGGAAGTAGAAGCAATAGCCGAAGCACATCCGAAAGTCTTAAATTTACAACTGGTTATAATATTCTTCTTCTTATCCACTTTGATATAAATACGCATAACGTCGCCGCACTGTGGACTTCCCACTTGCCCAATCCCATCCGCTTTCTGTTCGTATTCTTGTGCTTCTTTTTCAGTATAAAAGATATTACGCGGATGAAAAAAATGATCTTTAACTTTATCGGTGTACAACCATTGCTCTCCACGATGTCCCGTAACATCTACCCCTAAGCTTTTCTTCTTTACTTTGGCTACTGTTTCAGTACTTCTTTTAGTTGTAGCTTTCATTTTAACCTTTTTATTTTCTTATTTGATTCATCCCCATCTTTACCGGAGAGATTCTGCGCAACGATTCAATTATTCCCGGCAGAATCTTTAGCACGTAATCAAGATCTTCTTTTTTAGTTTTCTTTCCCAAGGTAAAACGCATACTTCCGTGTGCGGCATCATGATTTAACCCAATCGCCTTAAGTACGTGGCTGATTTCTAACTGCTGCGAACTGCAAGCAGAGCCGGTGGAAACATAAATTCCATATTCATTCAAGTACAATAAGATAGATTCTCCTTCTACGTCTAGGAAAGACAAATTAGCATTATTAGGCAAACGATCAATGGGATGTCCATTCAAAAAAGATTTGGGTATTTTTTGCAACACTTCTTTAATCAGATAATCTCGTAATTGAGAGAGGCGCTTGTTTTCCTTATGACGTTCTTTTTGAGCCAATTCTAAGGCCAGAGTAATCCCGACAATTCCCGGAACATTCTCGGTACCGCTTCTGAATCCCTGCTCCTGTCCTCCTCCATGTAATAATGGTTCTAATTTAATGTCTGCTCTTTTGTAAAGTATGCCCACTCCTTTCGGCCCGTAAATCTTGGAACCGTTAATAGTCATCAAATCCACATTCAATTTATGTACATCCATTTCTAAGACTCCGGCGGCTTGACAGGCATCGGTATGAAATAAAACATGATGTTTGAAAGCTACTCTTCCAATTTCGACAATGGGTTGAATCGTGCCAATTTCATTATTAGCATACATGATCGAAATTAAAATGGTGTCGGGGCGGATAGCTTTTTCTACACTTTCGGGAGAAACGGTTCCGTATTCGTCTACGTCAAGGTAAGTGACGTGATAACCAATGCTTTCTAAGTATTCGCAGGTGCTTAACACCGCGAGATGTTCAATCTTAGAAGTGATAATATGACCTTTTCTCTTAAGGAAAGCGATTCCTTTTAGGGCAATATTGATACTTTCGGTTCCTCCTCCCGTAAAAATAATCTCGTTAGGCAGACAGCATAACACTCTGGCGATACGAGCACGAGCCTGCTCGATTACCGATTTAACTTGCAGTCCCGGGGTATGTAAACTGCTGGGATTAGCATAATAACGGTCAAAGAAAGGCAGCATCGTTTCCAACACTTCTGGACGAACAAAAGTAGTAGCAGCATGGTCTAGATAGATCCTTCTCTTATTGGCTTTCTTTAAGTTTTGATTTATATTCTTAGGCAGTTCCTTTTTGTTTTTCATTCTCCTTACCTGTTTATTTTTACTTTCTTTCTCAAACATGATACCCGCAATTGGCGCAGGGTAATTGTTTCTTTTCCAAAGTAGATTTCTCTTTGTGCAATTTGCAGATAATCCCTTTATCTTTAACCATTTGATTTAATCTGACGATTTCTGAATATAATTTGGTCCGATCTTGTAGGATGCTTTTTACGGATAGATTGATTTCCTTTTCCATCTCTCCGCAAAACAGTTCCGCTTTAGCTCTTTTCTCTTTTTTATATTGAGAGATGGCCGCTTCGGTCAGGTGCATCAATTTAGCTACTTCTTTCTGGGCCCAACCTGCTTCTACCAATTTTCCGGCTAATTGCTTTCTAAGAGCAGGAAGAACATACCACACTTCAATTTCTTGAGGAAAGATTAGTTTTTGGGTCATGGTCTTTTTCTGTCAAGGTCGTTAATTACCATATTTATTAACGAAACAATGGCGGTAATAATCCCGTTTGTTTGCGCTTCAATAGTATTTGAAAGAGTGATTAAAGTGTAAACCAGCCAAGCTATACTTGACAAATAAATAAACACCCTTAGTGTTTGATTCATCTTATATCACTTTGATTATTCTTAGTATCAACAAGACAAATGCCAATATTACTACTACCCATCCCACAGCTTCATACCATTTCATTTTTTTTCACCATCCATTTTTATGATTTCTGTTTTTATCTTTCGTCTTATCAGTAACCTGCTCCGGGGCAATCTGAACATCTTTGTGCAGCTCGGAAAGCACCACAGCAAGTAGATTTGTGCCAGCTGCTAGTGGTTACACCGCTGTAGCTACTGCTAGAGCTACCATACCCTTGGATTTGCCAATTGCTTCCATAACCCACAGCATGACTTCCGTAATGTACCATAACTATTAACTATTGTTAATTATTTATAAATGTTGTGGAAGAAACGAGGTTCATGCTCTTTAAAATAACTAAATCAGCTTCTTCAGTTTCTTAAAATCTTCTTCCATCAACTTCTTAATCTGAGGAAATCTTCTCGCCGCGGAAGGATGATAAGTTACAAATAAACGATACTCTCTATCCATCAATAATTTACCATGATAATCTTTAACTTTACCTTTTCCGATAAGACTATCTACGGCAGTCTGACCTAACAAAACAATAATTTCGGGCTTAATAATTTCAATTTGTTTTTTCAGCCATAATTCCCGGCAGGTGCAGATTTCTGCTGCCGTAGGTTTGCGATTTTTCTCGGGATGACATTTGACGGAACTGGTTAGAAAAACTTCTGAACGCTTTATTCCATATTTTTTGAATAATTGATCCAGAAATTCTCCCGAAGGACCGATAAAAGCCATTCCAGTCTTATCCTCTTCTACTCCCGGAGCTTCACCAATAAACATCAATTTAGCATTAACTGGACCTTCTCCGGGTACGGGCAGCATTCGCTTCTTCCATAAAGGACAAGCAGTACAACGACGAATTCCTTCCGCTAAGTCGTAAAGTGGCTCTTTCATTTTAATCTAAAGCCTAATTTTCTTCTCTCTAAATCGTAGTATTTATGCTTATCTAAAAATAAAGCAATAAAGTAAGAGTTTTTTCTTTTGGTTAATATCCCGCGAATGTTATTGACATTTGGTTTGAAGAAAAAAGCTAATAACTCAAAATCTGCCGGAGATTGGTCCGGATTCAGTTCCCGGGCTGCACATTTTCGAACCCATTCTAAAAGATGCCGCTGAAGATTCTCACCCATATGTTCAACAACCAGATTAAAATGTCCTTCAAACTCCACCTGCTTTCCTAATTGTTCTTTAATTTTTGTTTTAATCTCTTCAACCTGCACAATCCAGCACCTCCTGAAAGGTATTAATAATGGGATTATAATACTTGGGATGGGGATATTCTTTAAGAATCTCTCGATAAGATTGAATCATCTGCCGGCTGGTTTTTTTTATTTCCGAATTTGGGAACCCCGTCAATAAAGTGTTAACAAAAAGTTTTTGAATTAATTTATCTTTGTTTTTATGTTCGAAATAATGGTTCAGCAGATCTCTTAGCTGAATAGAATCAAGGATTATCTTGTTGCTGGCGTAATAACAATTGATAATAAACTCTCTCAAGTCTATTTTCAGCCAATCGGGCTTCTTTTCTGCTAAATCCTGCCTAACTTCTTGATACTTAGATATTATCTGTCCGGAAGTGATGGTTTCTGTGACGGTTAGGTGACTCAAATGAAAGTTAGCCAAGCAGATTTTTCTTAAAGAGTTAAGAAACAAAGAGTTCAAAGCTTTTTGAGGGAGATAATTAAAGTGCAGGTTATTCTCCCGGAAATCATCTTTATCATATTCTTCAATGATAAAAATATCAATGTCATTATATTTTTTTGAATAAAGAAAACTACCGGCAATAACTATCCGCTTGTTTCTGAACCTTCGGGAGAACCTTTTAAGGTGTTTTTTAGCTAAAACCAATCTTTCTGGAATCATTTTTTCTTGACCGTAAACAAAAATATCTTCTTTTCCCATAACTTTAGCTAAAGCCGTTATTTTTTTAGAAACAGAACGGGAAAATTCTACTTTTTCTGACGCGGTTAATCTCTGCTGCTGCGCTTTCTTACGGATTAGGTGGAATTGGTGCTCGGTAAACAGAACCGGAACCATTTCTGCTTTCATATTCAGCAATTTTACCAGACCTTGTTCTCTTTTTAATTTAACCATAATTATACTTAATTGTATAACTTTATATTTAAACTTTTCGTTCTAATTCAAACTAGCCTGATCGAAAGCAATCTCTGCAAAGGCTCGCATTAAATTGCGTTGATATGCTTTCCACTGCGGTTCTATTTCGATACATCGACTTATGTCTCTAGAATAATTAATAGTATTCACTCTCATCGAATATGGCCTGCAGCTGATAAAAAAATTCTCTAAAAAAGTGCGGCATTCTGGCAGCTGCTGACACCAATATTCTAGTCTACTCGGGACAATTACTGTTCTAGGTGTAGTCATTTTAAATATCCACCAATACTTTAGCATACCACCCTTTAGGGGTCTGCTTCACTTCAAACATGTGCATAGTAATCGCTTTGATATCAACTTTTGGCTCATGTCGCTGGACATCTAACTTCTCTCCGTAAGCTCGGCAAGTTAATTTAAACTCTCCCTTCCCTTCTTTGATCTCAATCTCAAATTTGGAAAACATCAGTTGCTTGGCATCTTTGTAATAGACTAAGTCTCCCAGAAAATCGAATAGTAAGTATTCAATGGATTTGTTCTTATGTTTGAGAAGGACTTTTCTGACTGGCTTGACTTTCTTCAATTCAATCATAGTTTGTTCCGTAGCTAAAGCGCATTGGTTGAACAGTTCCGGCAAATCCGAAGCTTCCGCTACAAATAATACGTCCGCAGTATGTTCAAGATATTTGTAATGGGGTTTCATTGGATTTTTAGGTTATTCTTGGGGTTTTTAATCTTTTGGTTCATAATGCTTTCAGAACAATAAAGTTAATAACGGCTAGATTATTTAAAATAACTTATGCTCTCTCTAATCTCTGCAGAAATCAAGCAAATACTCTCTTCTTTCCCCTCCGAAGACCAGATTATCTTCAATAATAAGTTACTAAAGGTTGATTCTAATAATTTTGCCTCAATAGTTCCTTCTAACTCTTCCAAAACCATTGCTTTCATCGATGGGGGACAGGCAGAAATACTTTCTGCGGGGAATTTCTGTTTGAGTTTCATTAGGGTATTTGCACAAGTGTTTCAAAGAGATACAAAAATAAATACTGAGAAGAGAGAATTTTATCTTTTTACTAAAGCCAAATGGGTTAAGGAAGAAATCTTCTATGAGAGCAAGATTTTTCCGGTTTTGGGTCATAAATTAATCCACGAATCCGACTTACTTTTATCTTCTAATGAGGCCACGGTAAAAACCGGAATCGAACGGGCATCTATTTCTAAGATTAGTAACATCGCCAGAAGATTTGCCGAGCTTTCTTTAGCCGCAGAATTGCAATATAAAGTGGATTTTGTGGTTTTGGATGGAACTTTAGAAAGAACTTTTACTAATGAAGAAAAATATCTCTCCAAACTAAACCCTAACGTTTCTGCTTTGGCTAAAACTTCTTCTTTATTCACGGTGCAAGGAAATTCTCCAGTAGTATTGTTGAATAAATTAAGTCCTTCTGGTTGCTGGAAATACTTTCTGGAAGGTAATTCTTACTTTGTGAAATTGAATGAGAAAGCTAAACACGTTTTCCGTTTTGAAGGAAATGCAGAAGTACTTCCGTTGCTTCTTTCTAATTCTACCGATACTCTTTTCTTAGGCTATCCTTATGGATTGATTTTGGCGGATAAAATGGCGCGGGTTTCCAATGAGGAGAAGAATAGTCTGAAGATGAACTTTCTGCTGAAAGCAGAGAACAAAGAGATTGCTAAATATCTTTCTTCCAGTAATGCTCATGATATTCTGGATAATTTAGGATAAGTGATTAATTTTATTTAATCTTTTCCCTCCGCCCACACTTTCTCAAACTCTTGTAAGAATCTCTTAGCTATCTCTCGATCATGAATCACCAGCACATTTTCGTCATTTCTGGTATTCCCATTTTGTGTAGGATTAAAGCTTCCCGTTATTACCGTAGAATTATCGATGATAAATACTTTATGGTGCATGGTTTGAGGATTGCCATCTTTCTTAGTTTCAATTCCATTATTATTAAAACGTTTAAACTGTGAATCTTCTGTCACCATGCGCGTTTCCATTACTCCCTTAACTATTAATCCATCCTTCTTCTTCAACAATAGTTCATTGCCGATACTTTCCGAAGTGAAAGAGAAAGTCATAAAATAAATCTCTTGCTGGGCTTTATTCAATTCTGCTTTAACTTGCTCTTGGCAATGATCTTCTGGGCAGAAATAATTCTCTACCGGGATTTCTCCGATTCTTAACTGCGGATTCCTTACTGGAGCTCCTTTCTTAAATGTACCATTCCACATCTCTTGAAATTCCTCTTCATAATTCTGGGCTAGAAGCGGAGAAGTAATCAACAACAGATTGTTATTATTCTTCTTAGCACAGTTCTCGGTAGGATTCATCGATCCCGTATATACTTTCTCCCCGTCAATGATACAAAACTTATCGTGCATCAAGCCCCAAGAATCCGTTTTAACAAAAGAATGGTTGAATTCGTAGAGATAATCGTTATCAGTAACTATTTGCACTTCCATTCCTGACTGCCTTTGTTTTTCTAAAATCACTTCTTGTGCCGCTTTCAAGTCAAATTCGTACAGGGCGCAATGGATGGTATGCTGAGCCGATTGTAAGAATTGTACCAGAGCTTGCTCACAATCTTCTTGCGGACAAAAATAGACTTGAATTTCTCCTGGGCTTTGCACGAAGGTCTTTACTTCAAGGGTATTTGCTCCGGTAATTTTTGATTCAATATTTGGAAAATAAAAATAAATTCCTGCTACTATTAACAAAAGAACCAGACTTAACACTACTCTCTTTTTCATAATGGTTTAAAATCATTAAAACTATAAAAACCTAACCTAAAAATAAATAATAAAAAAGGCTTTACTGTGATCGGTTGTGAGCTCTGCGGCTCGGCCTAGCCTTTTCTGCTCCTTCTCCTCGACTTAACATGCCGCGCACTTTTCTTCCGGCAGAAGTCTTGCCATGATATACTCTGGACCAGTTCTTCTTCTGGCAGATCCAATTGATGTGCGGATCAGCTTTGATTACAGGATGAGTAGGATCAACTAAAATCACTTCATACCAGAAATGCTGTCCGTCTCGAGCTACCCAATATGAATTTAATACGGCCAAGTTTGGGAAATGCTTTTGAGCTCTTTCCTCACTAATCAATTGATAATTCTTTCTTAGAGTCATAGTCTTACCAAACTTGCTCGGTTTTCTTCCTCCGGCAATGTCTGGTCGGCGATGTCCTCCTCTTAATACTCGTTGTCTGACTACGATGTAACCTTGTTTGGCTTTGTAGCCTAAAGAACGAGCTCGATCGATTCTTGTGGGATGTTCCAAAACCGTAGTAGAATTTTCTCTGCGCCATGCCATTAAGCGCTCTCTCCATAATTCTTGCAAACCTTCTTGGGGTTTTTTCCAAGTTTGTCTAATATACTTATATAATCCCATTGTTATTAGCCTCCGAATAAACCTTAACAGCTTTATCATGCCTGTAGTGCGGCATTCGGAACTTTGTTCCTCAGCCCCACAGTTAAAAGCTATCTTATTTTTCTTTTGTCAGGATTCAGGTGAGCAATTACCTACATTTCCTACTTTAAGGCTAAAATGAAGAGTATTTAAAAAGGTTTTTGTTCAGTTTACTCTTGATAAGATATTTGTTACCTTCTTTATTGAACTACAACTCCAAAGACTTTAAATACCCTTAAATTATTCCTACTTCTATGGTGGAACTTAAATCTATTATCAAAGAAGATTTTGTGATTTTGGATGAAGACACTTCCTTGTCCGAAGTCATTATCCAACTGCAGAACTTTGAGAAACGAGCGGGATTAGTCTTCCGTAAAAAGAAGTATCTGGGTTTGGTGGAAAAACGCAATTTGATGAGATCTAGTGTAGATTTCAGTAAAATTAAAGTTCGCGGTTTAGTAAGCAAAACTCTGGTATTAAAAGAAAGTACCCCCTTACTAGAAGCGGCTAAACTGGCCTTCGATTCAGATGTGGATTATCTTCCGGTAGAAAAAGGTAAAAATATTATCGGAGTGATAGATTCTTTAGATTTAGCAAAATTATGTTTAGAACTGCCGGAAACTAAGAACTTGAAGGTGGAAGATATTAAATTAGTTAAACCTTCTAAAATCGAACATGAAGATAGTTTAGGAAAAGCTTTAGCCATTATGCAAGAAGAATCAGCGGATCACTTGCCCCTTTTTACTGGAGGGAAATTATCCGGTGTGCTCAGTTTTAGGGACGTTCTAAGAAAATATCTAAATTGGTCTCCTAGTCGGGATTATTCTGCTAAGTTTAATGCTAAAGCCCAGATGAAAATAACCGATGCCGAATTGCCTAAACTCTCTTCTTTACCAATTAGCGATTTTAGCACTAATGAAAATCTTATTACAGTACATTCTAGTGAGAATCTAAAGAAAGCGTTAGAAATAATGGCTGTTAATCGTATCCATGATGTTCTGGTAGTTGATTTTGAAAATGATTTTAGGGGCATGCTTACGGCTCGTAATGTCTTGAAGAAAGTGGGTGCTTTAAACAGTATACAAAATTATAACATCCAGTTTGTAGGATTAAAAGAGTGTAAGCTTAAACCGTACCAGAAATATGCCTTGCAAGAATTAGCTCAATCTGAGATGGCTAAACTACAGCGCAAATTAAAGCAAGAATTAGCCGTAAATATTCACCTCAAAGGGCATGGGATGAAAGAGCAGGGGAGAGAAAAATTTTCTGTGACGATGCGTTTATCCTTACCTAGTCATACTATCGTTAGTACTCATGACGATTGGGAGCCGGAAACGGTGCTGAGAAGCGCTTTTGAACATGCTGAAGATGAAGCTCTACGTAAGATGGGTAAACAACTGGCTAGAGATAAAAGGATATTGTAAATAAACTACTTTTTTTTAAATTATTTATTACTTCTTCTTTCCCTTCTTAGGAAGGCTGCGCATAATAGGAACTTTGGGTGTTTTCTTCTCTTGACCTCGTTTCTTCTTAAACAGTATCGCATTTTTTTCGCTGACGAAACGATAAGTCTTGCCATCCAACTCCATCTCTATTACTTCATCCGCATCTTTAATGGGCTGTCCGGTTAAAGCATCTTTGCCTAATTGTCCTCCCAGTGCTGCTCCCGCTTCAAAACCTTCTTCCCAAGGCTCCAGTTCGTCATCTTCCAATTCTTCTAATGGTTGTTCTTCCTCTTCTGGAAGCTCTTCATCCGGCTTATGGTACACTGCAGGCTCTTTTTTAGGTTTTTTTATCATAAAGGAAGGATAATCTAGGGGTTTAAATCTTTTGCGGAAATGAGCTTATTTACTTCTCTTTTCTTCTCAAATGGATATAATTGTTAATAATTAGAGCTACTAATAATACTGATACCAAATGTGCGGTAAAAGCAGCTACAATGGCAATAACCTTAGATATTCCCATAGGGCAGATATCTCCATAGCCTACGGTAAAAAAAGTGACGGCAGTGAAATAAAAGAAATCTTGAGAAGAGTTAGGGTCATTAGTAATCATTTCTGGGTTGAAATTACCTTGACAATTGTCGTATTTTAAATAACCTAAACGGGTAAGTTCGGCAAAGTTGAACAAGGTAGAAAAGACCAGTAGCAAAGCTAAAACTACCAAAGCATAAGAGCCGATCAAAACTGAAATACTTTTTGGACTCATTAAATTAATAATCGACCGTTTAACCACATAAATAATCATAGAAATAAGATAGATGGTGATACCAATATTGATGATGACATTCGTCCAGCGAATAATGATACTTCCCGGGAAATAGCTAGCGATAGACGAAATAAGAAATTGAGCGATTAAGAAGATGATAAATTTAAACAGCGGCCGTTCAAACAGGATGTCTTTCCAGTTATTTTCTCTAATGTCTTTAATTTCCTCATCAATCTGTCTATGTATCTCCCGATGGATTCTCTTAATCATATCTACTAGAAAAGATATTTCTGGTATTTAAAGATGACGGTTTTAGAGCGAATATTCAGTTATGAATTAATAATATTCTTAATATCCCAAATACTTCCTTACCAGTAGAATAACCGTTCCCGCTACCAACGGAACAATCAAGTTATCGTCTAAATGTCTTCCGTTCAAATCGATATCAATCACTTCCATTACCATGGCCGCAAAACTGGCTAAAAAAGCTTCCGGATAAGGTACAAAGATTAAAGCTCCAAAAAATCCAAAAACGAACCCAGCTAAAGTTCCTTCGAACAATTTCCTGCTTCTATTATTGAAGAAATTGTGCATCTGGCCCATAGTTTCTCCGATGATGTGGCTGAAGGAATCTCCCAAAGCCAGTATCATAATGGCGGCGAGAGCGATATCTTTGGAAAATAGTTGCATACACAATAATACTCCGATGAAAAAGAAGATCAATCCTCGGCCCGGGAAAGTTTTCCGCATATCTTTCCTTTCAAAATGTTCTAAGAACCAGCTGAATCCCGGCAATCTTACTCGCTTACTTAATACACTGGCTAGACCACCAGCGATTATTCCGATTAATACCGCTAAGGGACTTAAGATATTGTAATAATAAGTGATAACTGTAGCTACCCCCACAAAGATATGAAATACTTGGCGTAGATATTCGTTTTTGGTAAGCATAAAACTCTTTTTTGAGCAGGATAGTTAAAAATGTTATGTATCTTTAGCATAAAATTTAAATAGTTTCATTAACTATAGTTAATAATGGCTAAATCGGCAAAAAAAGTAACAGAACAGAAAATAACTAAAGATATTCTCATTTCGGATGCGTTAGAACTCTGTCCGGAAGCTCTAGCGATTATGTTTGAGCATGGTTTGCATTGCGTGGGCTGTGAGGGAGCTGCTTTTGAAACCATTGAGCAAGGCTGCCAGGTGCATGGGATGGAAGAGAAGGAGGTTGAAGCGATTGTGGAAGAGATTAATCAGAGTCTGGAAAGGAAAGTTAAGAAGAAATAACGTATTCTTAAACAAAAATCTAAAAAATTCCCAAAAGGGAAAAATAAAATACTTACAACTGCGTTCTAATGCTTTCAATATTAGAAGCGATATCCGATCCTTTCTTAGTTAACTCTAACAACTTTAATCTGCCTTCTTTCTTGAAGCGGATTAATTCGGCCTTCTGCATCTCTTGCAAAATCTTCACAACATGCGAATACGTGCAGTCGATTTGTTTTGCTAATACTGAAGCATAGACGTTAGAATCAGCGTTTTTCAATTCTACCAACATCATCGCTGGCTTTTCTCGAAAAAATACGTCAAAGATAGACTTTTTCTTAATCACTTTTTAACACCCCACTATTTTGTCCATCCCCACCTCTCTGAAATTTAGGGCACGATAGTTATATTTAAACATTTATTGACTTGAATGTATAGTTTGCAACATATATATAAAAGTATCGTGATGACCAAGGGATTACAACAGTGATTCTTTTCCGAAAAGCGGCTCAAAATGGGCTTCTTTTACCAAAATATATATGTCGTATATGTACATTTTAAGAAATTATTATTTAATCATAACTATATCATAAAGAAAATCTCCTGATTTTCTAATGTTGAACAGCATAGCAAGATCAAATTATAAAATAGAGCTGTCCAACATAATAATTATAAAGGTATTTTGTTTCCAATGTCTATGATTGCGGCGTTAACTAAAATTTTCGGATCAAAAACTAAAGCGCAGGAGATAGTTTTGCTGCTGCAAGAGGCTAAAGAAGTAGTGCGGCAAGGATTTTATGCAGCGGAACTCCCCGCAGTAGAAGAATTCTGTCAGAAAAATGGTTTATTTTTGGTAAAATCAAAATTTAAAATTCTTTTAGACGATAAAGAACAGAATTATTCCAATAAAGGCTTGCGCATTGCCAAGAATGATCCTCGTCCCGGCATGCATTTTGTGTATATTTCTAAGGATGAATCCCGCGCTTTACTGGCTTCTTATGCGGAAATGATGAATCGTCGGAAGGAATTGGGAGAAATATTGGGATATCCTGAATGCTGCATCGGTTTCTTTGTGAATAATTTTCGCAGCGATAATACTGATTTAGAGCTATCGCCTAAGAATGAATGGACCAACCTTTCCAAACGCGGAGAAGATGTGGTCTTACTTTCGCATTTTCCTTGCAGTTCTGATTGTGAAGAAAGCATCACTTTAGCAAAACAATATTTTGAAGCAATTATGAAAGTGGATGCAGAAAGAGCGGAAGAAATGTTAAATATTTTGAAAGTAAAAAAATAAAAATCAAGATTATTCTTTCGCTTTAATACATCTAACATTGTTTGTATTGATTATGGTTTCTATATCTCTGGTTCCTGCTGTCTTAGAAACAATTATCGGTTTATTCTCTTGAAGAGATTTAGCCAGGTAATCTTCACTACAACCAGTTCCACTAAAATTAACTCCTGGATTAACAGGACTTGTTCCAAGGGTGTATTGCCAAACAAGACTTAAATCTAGAGCCACTGTTGAACCATCATTGTATTCTACTTCATATATTTTTCTTACCATTTATTATACCCCCAAAACCCAAGAAATTCTTAGGCGATTAATCATTTATCACCTTCTTTCTAAAGTGATGAACTCTTATTTAAACATATCCTCTTTATTTTTAAACAAACTTAAGGTAGAAAAGAACCATTAATTTGTCCATAATGACTTAATCCACAAGTTCCACTTAGTTCTTCGTGTAATTCCATTATGTCGGGAGTAAGATATTCTGGAGGGATAGCATGTAATCTTTTTTCTCCGGAAAGACAGTTAGCATCGATAATAAATCTTCTTTCAGCAGCACTCTTTTCTTTATCCAGCATCAATGCTCGGTCAGCCAAATCGTAATTACATTGGGCGTGTAGATAATCTATTCGGGCTAACCATTTTTCTTCTGGTTCCATCTTTCTAGCCTGATCTAAATCCTCAAAAGCCAGAGGACAATTTCCCTTTCCAATTAAATATTCTGCCCGAGCGATAAAATCTATGGTGGAAGTAGGGACTCCATGCTTTCGGGCATACTCTTCGTGAATCCCAGCAGTAGTTACAGGACCGCAGCCTAGAATAAAAAGAGCGACAGCGGTTAAGTAGTTTCTCATATTCTAATGGGAGAAGTAGAAGTTAATAAAGATTATGCGGATGAAATAGATAAACTCATCAATAAAGGAAAGAAAAAGCGCCACGACCCGGACTTTCAGGCAATTTTATTTGCTTTTGAACCGGGAAATCCT
>JBBSWE010000107.1:0-2034 GCA_038046445.1 Nanobdellota archaeon
CCGATGCAAATCAAAGGTTTCTTTACCTCCCGCTTGACCATAACGAACATCTATCGCTGACTTAAAGAAAGCATAAGGGACATCTTCGTGTTGGGCTAATCTAATTTTATCGATTAATTCTCCAGTTTTGCCGGAGAACATACCCCCCACGTCAATCTCAAAATATCCCACGGAAGCTTTACCCGTAGGATGGTGATAAGCACAAACTGGAAAGTATCTTCCATCATGAATACGAACACTGCGATTAGCGGAGCGGGGATTTACACAATCATATTGAGCGCAAGAAGCCTTGGCCATAATTACCTCATCAGCTAAAGCCATGAAATCAGGCATTTTTTGGTGAGGTTTTCCTTCGGAATCTAAATTCAACGCAGAAATTAAGACATTGCGATTGCTGCGCACTAAGGCATCAACTAAAATAACAATATCTTTCGATTCAAAATGAGTTGCTCCAGCAATGACCACAGTACGGGTACGCGGCTTAATCATATCACAAATATCATCTACTGAATCAGTAACAGGAATTTTATGTTCTCCGAAATATTCTGGATTAGGATCATCATTAGGATGGCGCACCACTATTATCCCGTCCGGATGTTTTCCAGCATAATCGCTATGAATCGCCTTATCAAAAGCCCTAATTAAAGGTTCATTTTTTCTAGATTTTACCGGTCCGGATATTACCGTTAAATGGCCTTGAACAAAAGGTTTGGGATGCATCTATTTCACATGTTTTAATTTCACTGTTTTAAGTTAGATGACAAAAGTAACCGTTTAATAAAGCTTACTACTTTAGAAAATATAGTTTATGGTAGTAAAATCTATATAAATCGTAGAATTAAACAGGATTTATGCTTCTCCGCCAGCTTAAGCTGCAAAATATTCGTTCTTATGTAGAGCAAACTATCGATTTACCCAGCGGATCAACCCTACTTTCCGGAGATATCGGCTCAGGTAAGTCTACTATACTTCTAGCGATAGAATTTTCCTTGTTCGGACTTTCCAAGCCAGACCTGCTTGGAGAATCCCTTTTAAGAAAAGGAACTACCCACGGAAGTGTAGAACTAACTTTTGACATTGCTCAAAATAATGAATCAAAAGAAGTCGTAATCAAAAGAAATCTCAAAAAAGATAAAGATTCCATTAAACAGACTTCGGGCTATTTGATAATCAACGGTAGTAAGAAAGAACTCACTCCAGTAGAGCTAAAAGCAGAAATCATGAGCTTATTAGGTTATCCGGAAGAGTTGGTGAGCAAGAATAAAAATTATTTGTTTCGTTACACCATTTACACTCCGCAAGAGGAAATGAAACAAATTCTGCAAGATGGTGCGGAAGAAAGATTGGATGTTCTGAGAAAGATATTCAATATCGATAAATACAAGAATGTAAGAGAAAATTTACAGACTTATCTCAAACAGATGCGTTCAAATTTAGCGGTAATGGAAGCCAAAATTGAACCGTTAGAAGAACATCAGAAGCAGTTGCAACAATTAGGTCTAGAAAGAGAACAAGTGGAACATTCTATTAAAGAGATTTCACCAAAATTAGAGCAGGTTCGAGGCAGAGTATTGCAACAGCAGCAAGAGTTGGAACAACTAGAACAGAAACAAAAATCATTTTTAGAGAAGCAGCAACAATTGCAGCAGAAAAAGATAATGTTGAATGAGAAGAAAGAGCAGTTAGTACAGCTAGCAGCGCGAGAAGAGTTTCTTAAACAGCAAATACAAGCGTTGAATCTTCCTTCCGAAGCCAGTTTAGATAAAGTAAAGTTCGAACTGTCCCTGTTGGAACATCACAAGAACGAAGAATTGACCAAACGCAGCAGCGTACAAGAGAAGATTAATCATCTGGCACAATATCTTCCCGAACTGCAGAAGCAGATTCAACAATCATTACAAGAAACATTTCAACTAGAAGAGAAAGAGAAATTAATGCGAGAACTGGAAGAGCAAATAAAAATAAAAGATGAGCTTAATCAAAAGAAATTACATGCGGAACACCAACAAGAAGAGAATTCAAATTTTATCACTA
>JBBSWE010000108.1:0-3000 GCA_038046445.1 Nanobdellota archaeon
GGAAGTTCCGCCGCTTTCATCAATATTACCTTTACTTGGAAGGTGACCTTCCCGACAGCGTTGTTCGAAATCGTATTTCTGGATATAATTAGCTTTATCAGTTTGGGGCAGCAGTTCATCAAAGTCTTTGATGCTACGTACTTTTTTGAAATCAAACCGTTGTGATTTTAAGAATTGTTGATAGGCGGGAGTTTCCTTTAGGGCGATCTGAAAAGCTTTTAGAGCTTTCTTTTTGGAAATTTCTTCTAAAAATTCAGGATTAACATGGTTTAAGAAAAATTTAGTGCGTTTATAATCATTCAGAATAAAATGTTCAAATGCTTCCAGAGCGGGATAAGGAGTTAATTTGGTGATAGTAGTTAGCATCTTGAACCTCTTGGTCGGGAGTGTTAATCATTACAATTAAATCTTCTCCTTTTTAGGATTAATGCTTTTGGATTTATATACCTTTGGGAGCCTTAAACGAATCCTACTTCTATTCTGGAACATATAAATCTTTAAAAATAACCTTCTTCTGCTATCTATCATTAGGTGGTAATTTCGATTTGAAAGGCAATTAAGCACCCAAAAATAAGATTTAGAGGTTAAAAATATGGCAGGCGACGATTCCAAGAGCGGATTGGAAATGAGGGTAACACCAGGAACTTCTGTTGGCAACAATTATGCCGGTAAGAGTCGTATTGTACTGATGGTGGAAGATGAGCTGGATAAAAGAATCAGTTTAGAAAAGATTGCCCGAGCCGCTTTTGGAAATGATTTTTCCGTAGGGATTTCAGTAGTAGGTTCTACATTCCAGGCTATCGAAGAAATGAAACAATATCGGCAAGGATCTCCTACGGCTACTTTGCGTGCTCTCTTAGATTATAACATGGGACAGAATCCTCGTGAGAATAAGCGTCCTACTTATGGCTTATGGTTTGATGACAATTTCTGCCATTTTTTGAGACAGGGAGGATACGTGGTGTTTAACAGCGGTTATATTGCTGATATCCGCCAATCTCAAGACTTGATGGATACGCAGAAGAATTATTCAAACGTGGCTTTGTTCCTGGCAGAAAAATCCGATGCTACCGTAGCTCCAGTCAAAATCATGGAAAGACTCTTAAAACTACCAGACGACAAGATTCCGGCAGCCCGACGTGCGGCGGAAAGGCACGGTTATGATTTATCAAAAGTGTTCGCGCAGATGCCCTAAGGATAACCGTTAAAGAATTATTTTTTCTTCGGATTTATTTTATCTCTCTTGACAATATTGTTTTAATCTTTCGTTACATACCTAGCTTGATGAAGTAACTATGGAAGCCCATATTCTTGCGTTCTAGAGATGGAAGGTACAATCCTTGTCCATTGTGCATACGATAGAAGTTTCTTAAATATGGGGTTCCCTGGCCGCCCATAAGAGTGGTCGAGATACTGGCTCCGTCTTCAATTTCTCCTCTCAAGGTGGCGTTAAGTTCTTCTGCTTTCCGTTGCAGTTGGGCGTAAGAAGCCGATGTCATCTCTGGGAAAAAGTTTTCTACCACCAAATACAATGCGGGAAATTTGGGTAAGGAGAAATGTTCTTGCAAGGGCAATTCTTCCATCGCTTCAAATCGATTAGGATTGATAGTGGTTACACGCATATTGGGTGAGCCGACTTTCTTTCCATTGTTCAACAAATCCTTAAGCGTAAACACCAATAAATCTTTGACAGTAGTAAAGTTTGGATCATATCCGATTTCTTTAATGATATTATTTTTATCGTAAGGTAGGGCTTTATCTGAACAAATCATCTCTACCGCTTCTTCTAAAGCGTCAGAAAAGCGTACTTCTTTAATAGATTCCATCTTTCCTAAGCGAGTCATTCTCTCACGAACCAAAGCGATTCCTTCCTGTATCTCCCGAAGCGAATAGAATAGAACGAAAGGATCAAAGTCGAATAGAGGAACGTCGGGATTAGCGTTTTTGTAGCGTTGCTGCACTTCTTTAAATTTAGCATAGGCTGGGTCTAATTTCACTTCTTCGGATAGGGCTTCAAATAATGAAGCTATGTCTTCATCCATTCCCGCAGAACAGGTACTGGCAGCATTAATAGTTACTTCTACTTTGCGCAGAGAATACATTAAAGTATCTTTGCTTCTGAAATCAGCGGGCTTAATTCCAAAGGTGGCACTGGCTTCATTAAGGTAGGCAGTTATCTGTTGTTGTATTTCGGGAGCTAAACTCGGAAGAGTGGCGGCAAATAATATCGCTTGAGCCATCTGGTCAGCGTAACGTTCTTCTTGAGCAGTTAACAAAGACTGAAGTTTATTTTTAAGAAAGTGGCTTTCTCCGGCAGATCTAGCCTCCGCCAATTCTTCTGCTAATCCTCCTGCCAATTGCAAGTTTCTTCTAGCTTCTGCGGTCATCTGGGTCAATTCTGCACTTTTTTCTAAAAAGTCGGTGCGGGCTCCGAAAAGTTCTTGTCTCATTTCTGCATTATCTCTTCTCAACTGTTTTCTTTCAACTAGAAAATCTCCTATCTTTTCTGCCCAACCGAAAAGGATGGAACGATATGGTCTGGTGGGGGCGACTAAATATTGGCTACATCCTTGGCTTTCTTGCGGAGCCCAAGTGGCCCATACTGGTGGGTCCTCGGTGATTAAACGCGGATGTAAGGGTTGCTTATGGATGAGAGATAAAATATTACTTATATCATCTGTTTCGCTTTTTTCTCTAATCACTTGCAATTCTTTTTGTCCATACAATTGTTGAAAAGTGGTGATGAAAGCATAACGGGTGAACTCGCAATCATCTTGTAAGGCAGAAATAGTCAACTCCGGACCGAGAATATCCAACAATTCTTTCGTATGATAATCAAAAGTTCTGCGAGAAATGCGTACGCTTCCAGGATACACTTTTCTACTCTTCACTTGGGTTACTCGACTGAAATTTGGAAATTGTTGGTCCATTTTCGTTAATATCATTGATAAGGGAACATACTTGGCTTCTCTAATCTGTCTACTTTCTTTATAGTTAAAA
>JBBSWE010000109.1:0-3014 GCA_038046445.1 Nanobdellota archaeon
AAGGTTCACATAACTGCTTGCAATCTCCACAATCTAAAGCACAGCTACTACAATTATCTCCATTCTCGCACACGCTATTACCACAAGCAATCACTTCGGGAGAAACATCTCCACCAAAGATATCTTCATGAAAAGCACAAACACCATATTCTTTTCCTGCTTCTTTACGGCAGTATCTGCCAGACAAGCAGTCGCTGTCGACCAGACAGCCGGAAGAATTGTCTGAAGGAGAACTGCAGGCAGCAATGCCCACTACGACGGGAATCAAAAGCTCACGTAAGAGTTTCTCTAACATAACTACTGGGAAGTGATAGAGATATTTAAAGGTTGTGGATGAAAAGATTAAGATTTCTTATTGAAAATGAAATTATTGCTTACTTCTCCTCAGAAAAGTAATCGCTTCATCCAAAACTAGTTGCTTCTCTTTAAATTTCATCAACATCTTAGCTTTATCCAAAGAAGCCCAAACATAAGTAGTGTGTTCAGCAGAGAGTGTTGGATTTTTATTACAACAAGCTAAAAACAAGACAATCTTGCTATGTAAACTATCAGAATTAACAAAAGTATATTTATGACAGAATCCATTAATGTGTTCTAAAGAGATTATTTATTATTAGAAAAATCACTAAGTCTTTTTTCTAATTCTTCAATAGCTATTTTTTTTGCTTCCTCAGTTTGAAAATAGTTCTGTTTCTCAAAATTCTTCTTTAATTTTTCATACCAAAAAAAATGTGTACATTTTCTTCTTTTGATATCAGCATAAAATCCCACTTTAGAAAATCTTGCTAGTTTATCAGCATCTCGTACTATTTTTTCTTCGATAGATTCGCACAAATCGTTTAAATCATGTCTTCGAATAATGAAGACTATTTCTTTTATGAGTTTTTGTTCGTAATTAATCTCACTAAGAATTTGTTCTGCGAATTTAGCTCCCCTTTCCATATGGTCAATTTTTATTTTTTTTTCTTGCTCTTCGGATAATTTTTTGGCCATCATTTCTGAAATTAAATTTTTGTCCATTCCAAAATAACCGATATCATGTAAGATTGCTGCTGGAATAACTATATCTTCATTGGCTTTAAATATTTCACAAAGTTTTTTAGCAAAAAGTGTAACTATTTCTGCATGACCTTTATCATCACGTAAGTCTTGCATATAATCCGACTTTATTTTAATTTCATTAAATATTTCTTTCATTTTAAATCTGTTGTTCTCCTATATGCGTGCATTACTCCTTCTTGAAATAACTGAAAATCTGAATTTGTAACATTTCTGAGACCTACATATTCAAATATTTTTTCAGCGTAACGATCCGGATTGATAATCCTCCCATTACCCATTAATGGGATAGGCACATCAATACCATCTTTAACATCAAACTCTGCTGGAACATATTTTAAGTTTAATAATTCTAACTCTTGTTTAAATATCTTTTGTAAACTGAATAAATTATGAGTATAACATTCCGCTTTTTTATCATCAGTTTCTCCATGTCTTTTTAGTATTCTATTTAAGTTTACGTTGTAAAACCAATCTATTGATCTTTCTAAGAAGATAGCAGGCGATTTTTTTTCTGGAACAAAAAAGCCCTCACCTATTAAAGATATATCTGGAAACTCATTAAAGATAAGTTTATTCAAATAATCATTTATATTTCCTATAGTATATGCAGCCCATATTGCATCTTCTGAAGATAGTTTTTTGGAAGGATGTTTTAAACATCTTGTATCTTGTTCAGTTAAGTTAGATAATTCTCTTCCAGAATTAATAACAAAACGCAATCCGTCTTTTAGTAAATCAGTGGAACATATATATATATTATTAACTTTGGAAGCCATTTCGAAAGCTATTGTACTTTTTCCTGTTCCTGATACGCCCAAAATATTTCCTATTAAATTATCTGTCATTTTCAATTAAAGATGATTTTATCCACCCATACCACCTACTAGCTAAGCATAATCCTACAACTACGTTGTATCCTACACCTTCGCTTAAGTCAAAAAGGATCGGTGTAAACAACCCTTTTATTTTCTCTGGCAAAGTAGAATATTTGAATCTTCTTCTTCGTCCTTCACCATACTGAACCCATCTTTTAATTATTTCGGAATTTAATTCAGGACTTCGGTGAATTATACTCATTTCTGCATTATACGAACAATTAATCCCTCTTTCTCTTAATCGTTTTGCAAATTCGCCATCACTTCCATATTTAAAGTTCTCATTAAATAATCCTATATTTTCAAAAACATTTCTCCTAACAACTAGATTTGGGCAGTATGCGAAATACAAATCCGATGCATATCTTTGTTGTCTTAATAAAGCATCAAGTTGAGCTATCCTTGATGTACCTTGAAATTCAATGTAACCTCTAGTTACATCATTCATCATTCCTGACATTATAGCATTTGAAATCGCATCTTTCCTAAGTATACAATCACTATCTACAAAGTAGAAAATATCGGAAGAGGCGTTCTTAATCGCTAGATTTCTTAATAAACCAATATTATCAGAAGAAGAATCGATGGATACCAAAGGAATTCGATCAACATATTGGTCAATTATTTTTTTAACTCTTTGATCACAATTATTATTGATTAAGATCACTTCTAAACCATCTATTGATAATTGCTGTTCAATAGACTGAAGACATTGACATATTCTCGAATCGTTTCCTACAGGGATTATAATACTTATTTTATTCATCTTAATCTCACCTTTTTAACATAAAGATTATCATAACCACAAGACTTACAGATTGATAACGCTTTTCTCCTCAATTTTAATCTTTTAAATAGTTCTGAATTCCATAATGATGGTCCTATATCAAAAATTTTTCCCACCCTGTATTTTCCAAACGGGTCACTGGTACATATTGTTAAACTTCCATCTTGAAGAACAACTCCAAAATCATCAAAAAATCTACATTCAAGGCTACTAAATTCACGTTGGTATTCTATAGGAATATTATCTAATTTAAGATTATCCTTTGAGCCATCCCATTTCCTAGCTTTCTT
>JBBSWE010000110.1:0-7024 GCA_038046445.1 Nanobdellota archaeon
AAGTAAATGAATTTATCGTTTGCCTCATTTAAACCTTTCCATAAAACACCACTTAGTAGTAATAAAACCAAAACATTTATAAATAAGAACCCCTTCTAGAAGTCCATGAAGATTCTGGCCCTTAGCGACGTACACGGTGACAAGCATCTGATTAAAGAGATGGCCGAAAAGGCTGCTTTGAATAAGGTAGATCTGGTCATTCTAGCCGGAGATTTTGCCGGCCATGACGGTTCTATTGAGGGCTTAGTCGGTCCATTTAAGGCCAAAGGAATCGATGTAGGAGTAATTCCCGGCAATCATGAAGGAATGGCCGAAGTAGGTTTCTTAGTAGAAAAGTACGGGGTTAAGAATCTGCACGGTTATGTTCTGAAGAAAGGGGATATCGGTATTTTCGGCTGCGGTTATGGCAATATTGGTCTGCACCAGATTAACGAAAATGATGTTTTCAAGACTCTCAAGAGAGGCCACGATTATCTGAAAGATATCAAGAAAAGAATTATGATTACCCATATGCACCCTGAAGATAGTATTCTTGGAATTGGGATATTCCCTGGCAGCGAAGGAGCACGGAAAGCGATTGAACAATTTCAGCCGGACATTCATCTTTGTGGCCATGTGCACGAGACGGATGGTATTGAAGAAGTAATTGGAAAGACTAGAGTTATCAACGTCGGCAGAAAAGGAAAGATTATTGAGATTTAGGGGGTAAAAATGAAAACTATTTATGCGACTTTATTGGTTTTAGCCGGATTTTCTGGCTGTGCGACTACAGGTCAAACAACGGGTTCTGTAACTTTAGATCCTAGATTGAAATGTTTTCCAACCGGAGAATCTATTGATTGCAAGGTTGATCAACCTAAGATTACTTTTAATACGGAATTAAGGCCGGCTAGTTCTGATAGGCAGAGATGTGCTTATGTACAAACCGGTGCTGAATATTTGGATTGTTTTGGGATAACTCCTAGATAAAGTAATCCTCGCCAAAGCCATGGGTTGGGACAAGATATCTACTTCCTAGTAGTTAAATTTATAAATAGATTAATCTTCTACGAAGAATATGAGAGCCGAAGAATATTTTCATACTGGTGAGCAATATCTTAGTGGTGGAATCTCTCCCGTAGTGGAACATGCTAAAGCTTATTTTAAGGGTAACAGAACTCTTCCCGTTTCTAAAACAAAACTTGAAACCGGTTTAGAGGGGTTAATATTTACTTTTTC
The DNA here is from genome assembly GCA_038046445.1 of Nanobdellota archaeon. Lineage (GTDB taxonomy): Archaea > Nanobdellota > Nanobdellia > Woesearchaeales > GW2011-AR9 > JACRPH01. The sequence goes on from JBBSWE010000110.1 coordinate 1,219, forward strand.
TGATGTTCTCTTAAGAAAAATGGTGAGTGATACTGCTTCGTTGGAAAAACCCTATGAAGTAGCCATAAAATACGGCTTCCGCGGTTATAGTTTGGGTGGAAAGAATGGTGTCTTTTATCAAAGAAATGAAGATGTGGGATTACTTCGTGCTACAGAAAAATTAATCAGAGTTTGTCAACCACAAATCGTTACGGATTTGCAAATAAACGCTTCTCAATTAGCTGATTTGAAAAAAGTTAAGATTGTTTGGCATAATCCTTGTGGCGAAAGAATAGTTGGGGTTTATAATACTACTAACTCCCGAATACTTTTTCTAGATTTTGCTTGTTATTAAGCGGCTTGTAATAAATCAATTTTAATCCCATTTGGGAATTTATATTCTTTTAGTCCATTTGTTTGGGGTATTGGTGTTCCCCAATTAACCGGCCTTAATCTTGTTTCAAATATAACAATATTAGAAGCATTTTCTACACCAATTCTTCCAAAGAATTCTTTCCGTTCATCTTTAGATAAATTTAATACTTTTCTCCTAGTAGATTCGGGACAGTCGAAAACAGGAGTGGGATTTTTAGATGAACTAAGGCGCTTATTCCCCAGCGTTTTCTTAAACTCTCTTTTAGTCATGGCTCGTCCATATACTCTTGCTTCTTCAAGTAATATTTCACCTTTAAATTTGGTAGCTTTATCATACATCTGTTGTATAAATTGTGAGAACTTTAATATTTGACTCGTCATTTTATTAAGACTCAATAAAAGGTAGATTAATTTCTGTTGATTTTCAGTTTCTATGATCTGAACTTTTTCAGACTCTGATAATATTTTCATTATTTGTTCTATCCTAGCTACCCCATTTTTGGTGTTGCTAATCATGTTGTTAAAATATTGTGAAATTAATCTCACTTGAAATCCATGATTAACTTTGAAATAGCGATCATAGGAATCTTCCGTGTCTATCAATAGGGGCATACTTTGGTTAATTTGTTTTTGTAATTTTGACTCTAGATTTACCAATTCTAAAAATTCTTTTCTTAATTTATCAAATGGTTCTCTGCTTGGTTTAATATTCTTTAGTTTATATCTATGAATTACGAAACCTTTCTTAGTTAAATAAGAATCTTCTATTCCTTTCTCTTCTTGGAACATTTGTCCAATCAACACTTTTAAACTTTCAAACTGATCTAACAACAATTTTAGCGATTCAAATTTTTCCATTTTTATTAATTAATCAAATTAAAGTTATAAATTTATCTAAAAGGGTTTATTAATTAGAATATTTTCTTATAAAATATGCCAGAACTCCTCGCTCCCGTAGGAAATTGGACCATGCTCACTGCAGCCATCAAGGCAGGAGCAGATGCGGTCTATTTCGGAATCCAGGGAATGAACATGCGGGCTGCTGCCACTAACTTTGAGCTGAAGGAAGTCAAGAAAGTGGTAGATTTCTGTCATAAGCATAAAGTCAAAGCTTATTGTACCGTTAATGTAATTCTCTTTGAAGCAGAATTAAAGCAATTAGATAAAATCCTCAAAACTCTTAAAGTAGCTAAGATTGATGCCGTGATTTGCTGGGATTTAGCGGTAGTCCAGAAGTGTAAAGAGTTAAAGATTCCCATTCATCTTTCCACTCAAGCCAGTGTAAGTAATTCTGCAGCAGCTAAATTCTGGAAAAAATTGGGAGCAGAAAGAATCGTGTTAGCTAGGGAATGTTCTTTAGAAGATATTCAAGAAATAAAAAAGAAAGCCAAAATAGAAATTGAAATTTTCATCCATGGCGCGAGATGTATCTCTCTTAGTGGAAGATGTTTTATGAGTTATGATCTTTATGGGAAGTCTGCTAATCGGGGAGAGTGCTTACAGATGTGCCGCCGTCAATACAAAATTACTGATGACGAAAATAAAGAGATGATTTTAGAAAACAATTTTGTGATGAGCGCTAAAGATTTGTGTGCGTTGTCTCTTTTACCGCAAATTTTGGCTACAGGAGTAGATTGTTTGAAGATTGAAGGACGTAATCGCGGAGCAGAATATGTGTTCAAGGTGGTTTCTGTATATCGAGAGGCTTTGGAGGCGATTAAAAACAAAAAATTTGATGAAAAATTAGTAAATAAATTGATGGGGAAATTAAGTTCCGTTTACAACAAAGAATTATCTCGTGGTTATCTGGTAGAATATCCCCATCATGAACGAACCAATGTTTACGGCAGCAAAGCGACCCAAGAAAAAGTACAGTTGGGAAAAGTGTCTAATTATTATCCCGAAAAATCAGTGGTTGAATTTAAATTGGAAACCGGACAGATTAAGGTGGGAGATAAATTGGCTTTTATCGGTCCAACCACTGGATATGTCGAAATAGAAGTAAAAGAAATTCATACTAACTCTGGCAAAGTTGAAAAAGTACTCAAAAGCGAAGTGGTAGCGGTTAAAGTTCCAGAAAAAGTCAGAGAGAATGATAAAGTGTTTTTGATGAAGAAACGTTCTTAAGCGTAGATTATCGTTCCAATAATCACTAACGCGTAAACTATCATCCATAAACAGTTCATTATTATATATGGTTTAATTTTGTGTACAATGGCGTAGGTAAGGAAAGGTATACTCAATATTAGGAATAAACTCCAAGTTATTAAAGAAACTCCAGCTGCATCGTGTTCTATCCAAATATTATAAATCTGCGGAATAGTAGTTAGGGGAAATATTACTGAAAGTATTAAGATCATTCTATCTAAAATGCGATATGGCCTCTTGGAGTGAGGATACTGTTGATGTTGGACATGGATCCTCTTCCGCAAGTGCAGATGGTGAATTTCTCCGTGGCGCATGGATAGAAGTAAATTTTGTGGGTATATAAATCTTTATATACTTTGACTTCTTACTTAGCGATACGGATTAAGTTGGCCGCGGGGTCGACCTGCTTTCGTTGATAAATAAAGGATAAAGCAGGACTTAACTTCAACTAAAGTTGGTATCCTCTCCCCCGCAAAATTGGCCAACAACTTAATCCGTACTTAAACCATGCTTAAACTAACTCAAACCAATTGTCCGGAATGCGGCCAGCTCTTGCATCAAGGCCAGCATAAATTTCCGGATGGAATGTTTAATGTGTTCTATTGTAAAGAATGTGGCTATAGAAAGGAAATTGGAGATTAAAATCGTTCTTATCATTCGGTTTTAACGCGGGGGCAAAGGATAGCATATCCAGTTACTTTCGGATTTTGTCCTCTAGCATACAATCTGAAATCCTCTCCTAATTCTTTCTCGACCAGTTTTAAGTTTATTTCGTGCGGTTGTTTATCTAACATTTTCAGCAAAGCTCGAGTAAAATTTCCCATATAATCTGGATTAAATAATGTTCCATGATATTCTTCATGTGCTCTTTGATCTTTTTGACTAGCCAGCATTAAAAGAGTTCTTTCCGGGAGTTCTTCTGTTTCTGCAAAATCTCCCGCGTGGCAAGCATCAATAATAACTAACTTTCTGCCCCGAATGTGGTTTAAGTGCCCATATAATGTTTCTGGTTTAAGTCTCTTGTCTGAAAGGTATACTCCATTTTTTCCATGTCCGGAAAAATAAAATACAAAAAGGCTTTCATCAGAACAAGTTCTTTTTGCATTTTCTAATTTGGCGAAAACCTTACTATAATTGGCAGAACCATTTACTAAAGTAGAAATATTCTCCGAGGTAAATCCTTTCCTTCTTCCCCAGAACTGTTGCATAGCTTCAATGTCAGTAGAAACACCTTTTAAATTTCCTTTATCATTTCCGACCAATAGAGCATAATTGTTGCCAGAAGATTCAGTGTAACTTACTTTGAATTCAATATCTCCTATTTTAAGTGCGGCAGAAGGTTTGAGTGTACTTTTCTGAACTCTTTTGCCATCTATTTTAATTCCATTCAAAGAATTAAGATCAACAATTTCATATCCAGTAAGTAAGCCCCCTAGATTTGAATATCTTCTGATTAAAGCATGATTTCTTGAAATGGTCGGTGAATCCAATTGGAAACAGATTTCTGCTTCATAAAAGTCGGCGGGTAAAGGTCTACCTGTAGTCTCATGATAATCTCCAGGGGTCAGAGAAGAAGTTGATTTTGTTCTACCTATGTGAGTGGACCGGTCTATGTTAATAATAATATCCTCTAATTCGGGATTAATTGTTCTCAATTGAAGTATCTTCATTAAAAGTAAAATTAGAGAAGAGTATTTAAATCTTTTGCTAAATTATTACTCGGAAGTAGTTACATCCCCATTTAGGTAATCTATCTTCCCATTCCTTTAGGCAATTATCTCATACCTTTTGGTAAGTTACCGCCACCCATCTTTTTCATCATCTTTGAAAGGTCTTTCTCTCCTTTCATCATCTTCATCATCTTCTTGGCCATGCGATATTGCTTCAGCAATTCACGGATGTCACTTATTGAAACTCCCGAGCCTTTAGCGATGCGATCGATTCTATCGGCAGAAATCACTTCCGGATCTTCTAACTCTATCTTGGTCATGCTGTCCATAGCGATTTTCCACTTTTCTAACTTTCCTTCCTGCACTTGCAGCATATCTTTTGGCAGCTTTACTGAACTGAATCCTGGAATCATCTCTAACAGTTTAGAAAAGGAACCCATCTTCTTCATGGATTTCATTTGATTATATAGGTCAAGCAGGCTGAACTCTCCTTTCAGCATTTTCTTCTCCATATCTTTGGCATCTTCTTCATTAATCACTTCTTTGGCTTTCTCTAAGAGAGATTCTAGGTCCCCCATCCCGATTAATCTGCCCACGAAACGCTGAGGATGGAATACTTCTAAATCGTCTACTTTTTCTCCCACCCCAATAAATTTGATGGGCGAATTAGTAACGGAGCAAGCAGATAAAGCTCCTCCTCCTTTTGCTGTTCCTTCTAACTTAGTTACGATAACTCCAGTAACATTACAAGTATCATGGAAAGCTTGCGCTTGTTTTTGAGCTGCTTGTCCGATATCGGCAGAAATAACTAACAATCTTTCCTCGGGTTGCGCCAACTTGTTAATTTTATTCAATTCTTCGATTAAATCTTCAGATAAAGCATCTCTTCCTGCGGTATCGATAAGCACAATATCGTATTCAGGTAAATTTTTCTTAAAAGAATTATAAATCTTGATGGGATCTTTCTCTTTTTTAATTCCCAAGAAATCCACTCCTACGCTTTTGGCTAGTTGCTCTAGTTGCTCGTAAGCAGCCGGACGCCAGGTATCAGTTTGCATCACAGCTATTTTGTAGCCACGTTTTTTGTAGAATTTAGCCAATTTTCCGGCGGTAGTAGTTTTACCCGAACCAAACAATCCCACCAACATAATTTGTGTCGGTTTCTTATCAATCTTGATCTCGTGTACTTCTTTGCCCAAGAAATTAGTTAATTCTTCGTAAACTATTTGGATAATCTGCTCACGCTTAGTCATCCCGGGCGTAGTGGATTCTTTAGCTCGCTCCTTAATCTTATTAGTAAGGTTGAAGACTAATTGCACGTTAGTATCCGATTGCAATAGAGCTCTCTGAATGTCTTTTACTAACTCATTGATGAGCTTATCATCTACGAAAACGGCATTAGTAATCTTTTGGAGGGTGTTCCGTAAGGATTCTCCTAACTTTTCCAGGACCATTTTAAGCTGAAAAGTAGCTGTTTATATAAAATTTCGGGTTTTAACCTTTAAATGAAGATTTTAACTCTTTTAGTATTCAAATAGTAAAATATTTTGAGAAAGTGTTTAAAGAACTTTTAGGGCATATTTTAAGGCTTCTTGATTAATTAATGTTTTATCTTTATACTCTTTTCTTAATTG
>JBBSWE010000111.1:0-3601 GCA_038046445.1 Nanobdellota archaeon
CAAAAGAGGAGAAAGATGCCCTACTATTTATATCATTCGTTTAGTATACAGTATCTAACGGGGATAACGTTTATATACCTCTAAAAAATAACTAAGCTCATGGTCAGCTTTGGCTCTGGTGCTAATTATTACATGCCGATGGATCGGGAATACGGTCCTTCTGTAACTAAAGGTAATAATGAAAGTGCTACTGGTGATGTTGGTGTAAGTATCGGTGAAATCGGGATGAGTATGGGTCTTGGTCCCGTGCCTAACATTCCTTCTATCGGAGCAAAATTAAGGGGAGGTACTAAAGTGGCTGAGCTTACTTTTATGGGAGCACATAAAGGTTCGGCTCAAGGGCATACTCCCGAGATGTACGGAGAATTGCAGCGCCAAGCATTACGAGAAATGCAGAAAGCTAATGATGTTCATTTTACTACCCATGCTTCTGTGGGCGTTTATGGGTTAGCTGGAATGGATCAGCAGGGAAATTTTTCTAAGCATAGTAAAAGTGTAGCGGTAGATGAAATTAAAAGAGCCATCGATTTTGCTGCCGATGTAGCTCGGGGCGGTCCGGTGGTGGTGCATACGGGAGAATTTCAACGTCCGGTTTCTGAAGCCAGCTGGAATAAAGATAAAAAATTCAAAATGTTTGAAGGAGAAGAAGAACGGGCTTCTTTTCGAGTGGTAGATACTCGAACCGGAGCGGTGATTCAAGAAGCACGAAAAAATCGAGCGGTTTCTAAACCAGTATGGAATACGACGGAATCCGGTCAGGAATATACCGATGTAGATGGAAAAACCAAGGTGGCTAAAGGAGAAAAAGATGAGAAGGGAAGAATTATTTATGTAGATTATTTTGGAAAACGTCTTTCTGATGAATATCGAGTTCCGAAAATGAGCAAAGATGGGCAGAAATTTGAGACACACCAAATGGGGTGGGGTGAATTGGTTTCGGAGGCAGAACAGATGACTTTGCGTGCTCGGGAAGATTGGGATAAATGGAAAAAGGGTCAGATGAGCGAGAAAGAGTTCAAAGATTCGCGCTGGAGCCGTTTTTTAAATGCTAAATCTAAAGATGAAGTTAAAATTCTTCCCGAAGAAGCTTACATTATTTCTACTTTAGAAACTAACGCCGGAAACAGCAGAGGTTGGGCTACTTATTATTACGGAAATTTCGAAGAGAATATTCAAAATCTTAAAAAATTGCAGAAGGCCAAAGAGTTTTATGAAAAACTGGAGAAAGAAACTCCGGAAGAAGAGAGATGGAAATTGGAGCATCAGACTAGGATTATGATGGGGCCAGCAGGAGATTTGTTGCCGCAGGATTCTAAACTTTCCAGCAAGATTTTAGATGAAGCCATGGGTGAAATCAAAAGGCATATGAAACAGGCTCAAGAGGGTTCTTCTTCCCAATGGGCGCAGGCAGCAGAAGCAGAAGAAACCATTAAACATGTGGAAAGCGCGGATTCTTATGCCCTGAAAGAAGCTTACGATGCCTATGCTGAAGCCGGAATACAAGCTATGCGTAGAAGCCAATCTTTAGAAAGACAAGGGCTAGCCAAAAAACCTCTCTTTGTGTCCATGGAAAATCTTTTCCCAGAAAGTTATGGCGCTCATCCGGACGAATTGATTCCTTTGGTTAAGAACAGCCAGAAAAGGATGCAGCAAATGCTGCAAGAGAAGTATAAGATGTCGGAAGAGGAAGCCCAGAAGAGGGCTCAGGATCATATCGGAGCAACTTTTGATACCGGACATTTCAATATGTGGAGAAAGTATTGGCAGAGCGATCCTCAAAAAACCATGAAAGAGAATGATAATGAATTTAATGACTGGTTCCTGAAGAAAGTAGAAGAGCTGGCTAAATCCGGGGTGGTTAAACATTTACATCTCGTAGATAATTATGGTTATCAGGATGAGCATTTGGCTCCCGGCCAAGGGAATACTCCTATTAGGGATGCGATTGAGATTTTCAAGAAGAATGGGTTCAAAGGAGAATTGATTGTGGAAGCAGGAGCAGATTATACTACCGATTCTTCTGGATTTCAAACCATGACTAAAGCCTGGAGTTATTTCGGAAATCCTATCTACGGAGCCAGCGGCGGAGCAGCCCAGAAACGTTGGGGAGATGTGCAATACGGTTACTTTGGCCATAATCAGCCCCCTTACTTCACTTTCGCTCCTTATTCTCCTTCCGAAGATTGGACTTTCTGGAGCGGGACTCCGCTGGAGTAGATTGTTCTTCAAGTTATTTTGTTTAAGAGGAACGGAGGAATTATAATTGCGGTGCGGACAATAATAGGTGTTTGTTGTAAGCTGGATTTATTTTAGTGGGCAAAGCCAGTTCCGGTTTTCTGAAATGATATTCTTCAATTACCTTTTTTAGTTCATCATCTATAATTGCGGTTGGCTCTTTCAATTTATCCGTTAAAGTGGCAGTGTTTCCAGATAGATGGCGTAAGGTATCATACCACCCTTGGCTGGTATAATATTTTCCGGTTAATTTTCCAACAGTATCACAAACGTGAGGATAATAACGATAGTCGTCTGATACGCAATATCCTCCTAAATCTATCATTTTTTTATTAACATGTTTCAAAGCATTATAAAAAGCGAGTAGTTTCCTGAAACTTTCTTCTTCATTCTGCAATTCTTCTTTGGAAAAAGGAAGTTGATTAAAGATTTGGTTTACGGCATTAACATAAAGCCCGGCGGAATGGCTTTTCTCTTTGATGCAACCTAGAACATCAGCTTCAGAATTTCCTAAAGATAATAACACTGCTGCACTAGTAGATAATTTCCGGTAATACTGACGGCAACGGAGAAGAGAGCAAACCATTTCTTGTAAGTAAGGAACTCCTGCTTCTAAACTAAAATCAATTAGTCTTCCTCCGCAGGCCAGGCCGGTTGACTTCGTACTTTCTTCTCCTTGAATATGAATAGTTTTTCCGAAAAGACCAGAAATTACCCCCTTTATATCAAAGGAGCTGTTTCCTTCTTGGAATCCAATTCCCTGCGGAGCATAAATTTGAATAAACTTTTCCAAACAATCTCGAGCTTTATCCACTTCATGAAAAAGCCATCTTTGAGCTATCACCATTTCATGTACTGCTACTTGATCTAAAGCAATGAAAGGAACAATTCTGCCTGAATGAAAGAAAAATCGGTGTTTTTTGAAATCTTTTTCTCTTAATCTCCGAACTAAATGTTCTTCACTATGATTAACAATGGTCGGAATGTTTTCTACTAAACTCCATGTTTCTACGTCTAAGATTTTATCTCCAGAATAATCTGGAGCAGGGATATTGCTTAGCTTTCGTTCTAAAGCGGGAAGGTCTTCCGCTCGGATGGGAATTAGTTTCATCTCTGATTCCAATCTTACAGTCAAATTTAAAGATATTGCTTCTGAAGTATGCATTCCTCTTTTTATTCCATAAAAACCCCACGGCCCGCAGGCCGAGGGAAAGAAGGTGTTGGCGTTGAATGGGATGTTGTTTGTCGTTCACTCCCCGGGACCATTTAAGGTCCCAAGGTGTGTTTTAGTTGGAAATAATATAGATATAATCGGCGTTGCGTGGATATTAGCTGGCGTTAGCCAGCTTATTAAAATAAGAAAGCC
>JBBSWE010000112.1:0-2090 GCA_038046445.1 Nanobdellota archaeon
TACTTTCTTGACCTTAATCGCAATTCCTTTGTCTTTAGTGTTAATCTCTACTGCCTTAAGACATAACCCAAATTATGCCCGAACTGGCTTAGATCTCCGGCACAAACTAAGAAATCAATATCTTCTTGCTTAGCTCTTTCCAGTAACTTTTGTAAAACCTTTCTATCTTCATGCAAATCCACAAAAGCCAGAAATTTCATAATAAAATAATAAAAATTATTCTTCCTTCTCTTCAGCAGCAGTTTCAGGAATCTCTTCTTTTTCTTCCACTTTTTCGGCATTTTCCGGAGTAGAATGATCTTCAACTACTATTTCTTCCTGAACTAATCCTTTTTCTTCTAATTTAAGCACCCGAATGGACAAATCTCGTAAAGGATAAATTTTATTCAACCTTTTACGAGCCCCGCTCTGAACTTTCTGTGTTACTAAGTTAGAAACAAAACCGTCAAAACCCGAGTTACTTATTTCCTCTTGAAGAACTTCTTTCAGTTTATTACGTAACATCGCTCCACGAGAACGCTGAATTTTGTTCACCGTAACCATTAAGGTCTTAACAATAACTGCTCGGCCGCTTTTAGTTTTAAATTTAAAAGTATCATCTAAACGATTAGCATTTTTACGGATGGCTCTTTTCACTCCCGCGGTGCTTAGTTCGTATCCTATTAATACTGTGTTTAAATTGCTTCCAATGGCCTTATTGATTTGTAGAACAATATAATTATTCTGGTCTTTCATATTATTGGTTAATTCTCTTAAACTAACCCTAACCGTTCTTCCAATCGCGCTTTCTGGAGAGCTTAGATAAGATTCTCCCACTTCCTTATTGGCAAAAATCTTAGGAGCGATAATTTTGTACCACAATTTCTTCTTAACTTTAATCTTGCTAACTTTCTTTTGTACCTTTTCTTCTTTCTTCTCAGCCATTTTTATTGAAACCTCGATGATTGTTTAATAATTATTATCTTTAGAGCTATAACTAATAGCTTAGATACCCCATTTAAGTTTAAATTAGAAAGCTATTTAAAAAGGTTGTGGGTAAACCTGAAAGATTTTACCCCAACTAGGAAAACAAAGTTTTCCGTGGTTACGGATAAAGCTAGAAACTTTATCCTAACTAAGAAAACCCGGTTTTCTGTAGTTGTGGGTAAAACAGATATTTACCTGCCCCCTTCTTAAGGTTGTAAGGTCAACCCTTCCGGTAGGCTTACTTCTGCAGGGCTAACTGCTCCCGCTCCGGCAGAAATAGAGGTAAAAGTATACTCCTCTAAGACCACTTCCTGCGCATCCTTGTTCAAAACGTAAACCACCCGTTTCATGGGCAAACCGTAAAAGTTATCCACCCACAGCTTCTCTAAAGTTCCGTCAGGCAATTTAGAAACGATTAAAGTTGCTTCACGATTATCAAACACTTCATCGTTACTTAAAGACTTGGCGGTTCGATCCAGTTTCTCCACCAAATCTAAAGGAGTAATCTTCACTACTTCTTCAAAATAGTTCAGAACAACATATTTTTTCTTCATCTCATCACAAGATACACCTGCTAAGGGGCACACCCCATAAGCTGTATGTTTGATATTATCTAAATAAACTTCAGTATAAGGAATCTGTTTGTCTAAATACTGAGTGTTCAAATATACTTTTTTCATATTGGTACCCTGCACATAAACCTTGTAACTCTCTTCTTCAATATAAAGCCCGTTTAAATTACGATAAGTGGAACGATAAAAATAATTATAATTATCTATTCCTTCACTTTTCAGTTTCAACTCTTGCACCCAGATGTTGGTAGGAAGAGACTTTTCTTCTACTTCTTCCGTCGAAATTCCTACTGCTGCTCCCGTGATTCCGCTCGGAGTATCCTCTTTCGGAGAAGTACCTGTCGGAGTATTAGCTGTCTGTTGATCAGAAACCGTGCTGCTACAGGCCGTTATTAAACTCACCACTAGCAACAATCCTAAAACCATTAAAATATTAATTTTCATCTTATCCCTCTTTAGAAAAAGAAAAACTATGCCTATTTAAACGTATCGTTGGTAGGGCACAGTTCGAAAAGTGAGTGATATATAAACAAGAAGATAATACCTCGTTTT
>JBBSWE010000113.1:0-5294 GCA_038046445.1 Nanobdellota archaeon
GCATTGGCTGAAATACTCAATAAACTGGTATTTGTCAAAAACGCAAAAGTTTAGATAAAAAACCATTTTTATACTCTGAACGATGGTTAGCCACTAGTCCAAATCCAGCACATGCTATTGGTTTCAAAAGAGCGCTGGAAGAGAAAATAGGTAACTCTTTACCAAAATTAAGAGCGAAGATAGATTACTATTTTAGAAAAAGTTTTCCTGGTCAATTCATTGAAACACGGTCCTTCCCTTCTTCTGTTTTCAATCTAAAACCCGAAAGAATACCAGTAATGAATTCAGAAGATAGAACTCCTTTTCCATTTTATCTCAGAGATTGGGTTGATTTAGAGAGAAACTGTTTAATCTTGTATTCCTCAGATAATAATACTTCCTTAATCTATCCTTTTAATCCTGACGGCATTGTACCTGGAGAAAAAATCGCAACGAGTATAAATTGGACTCCAAGACACATTGACTTTGTATTATATAAAGAATGGAAAAAAACATATGACAATCTCAACAATTTTTAATTCGGACATTACTATTATTTTTGAAGGTATAACTGGGTGTGGTAAGTCTACACAGGCTAAAATGCTTGTAGACTACTTATCTCAGAATAATTCTGTTAGATATTTTGATACATCAAAAATATATCCAATTATAGAACCCTTGCGACCAACAAGTCCAGAAACAGCGATGGAAATCGTACAGGAATCATTTTTTTTCCAATTTATGAATTGGATGCGATTTTGTGATAGACAATATTATGATATTACTGTTATAGATAGATTCCTTTTGTCTAATTGTGTTTACACTTTAGAAAAAATGCAGAGATTTGGTATTCACCACAATCCCCAAGAGGTTAGATCAACAATATTAAACCCTTTAGGAGTAAAGCCACTACAACACACTTTTACTTTATATATAAACTGTCCTGTTGATATTGCACAAGAACGAACTTTACAACGTCAAAGAAGTAAATTTAATGTGCAGGAACAGGGAAATGCTCAAAAACTATATTTAGAAGAGATTAAACTATATCCGCATGATTTAATAATTGTCGATGGATCCGCAGATTCAAAAGCAGTTCATTCTGAAACATTAGAATCAGTTCTTACGAAATTATAAACTTCTTCCAAACAATTGCAAACTTCCGGATATTTTAACAATTTTTTTGCTTCTTCAAATTTAAACCAAGCAAATCCCCTGTGTTCGGAAGAAATAATTGGATTCTTATTGCACATTCCAACAAATAATACCATTTTACGTGAAGAACCGGAAGGGGCTTTATACTCATAAGTAAAACTCTTTAACTGCTCTTTTTTCTTTGCAACAATAATATCTTTATCAGCATTGAAGTTTACTTCTTCAATTAGTTCCCGCTTCGCAGTTTCATAGTAAGTTTCGGAATTCTCTTGGTGTCCTTTTGGAAATTCCCATTCTCCTTGATTTGGATGTTTTAGTAATAAAAACAATATTTCAGGTGATTTTTGGTACAATACAAATCCGCAAGATATTTCTTTTTCCATATTCCGTTTATTTTTGAATTTAATTTATATAACTTTCTGAAGATACTGCCTCTTTGTCGTATTAACAGAACAACTATGCCCACCAAAATACTTCTCGCCTGCGGGCTCGACCTGAGGATAAACCTCAGGAAGCTTAACATCGTTATGTGTAATTTTTGAATTTCTTAATTTACGACTAAGAGGGCATTGTATAATCTCCTCGCGGGTAAACTTCCTCTACTTTTGTGGCTAAATCCCTTTTTCTTAGAATTGAAGTATTATCTTCTAAATTCTTATGATCAATGGCTGCTTTTACACCAAAGCTTTTTCGTACTTTATCCTGAACAAATCCGTAAGGGATTGAATGTAAAGCTCCCAGTACAACGCCCATCCCCCAAGCATAAAGAGATGATTTCCAGTCATAATTACCAGACCAAGCCATTCCACCAGCTAACATTCCACCATATACCACAGCCTGTATGGGTGTTACTGCTACCAAGTTCACTTTCATCTGATCTACTAGCGAACTCTCTTTTGTTATACCCCACTTTTTAGCCACGTAATTTCGCAGTAACCCTACAGGCCTCATTGCAATAGCTTGAGCTGCTAATCCAATCAACCTAGTCTTTACAACTGTTTCGACATCTTTTCCAACAGCAAGTTCCTGAGCAGCATACATAGGAGTATAATAAAGCCAACCACTCAAAACATCAACACTATACTGATAAACAGGATTATCAGATAGTTGAATCGTGGTTTTTAGATACAGCTCTTTTGCATTTTCCAATAAGCTTTCAAGTCCCATTTTCATATCAGTCTATTATTAGGGGAAACATTTAAATATTTGTAGTAAAATTTTATACAGAAATGGATAGTTTTGATGAAACTCTTAAAGAATTAGGACTTGGGAAGAACGAAATAAAAGTATACATTACTCTAATTAAAGAGGGGACATTAGCCATCCCTGATATTGCGAAGAAAAGTTCTGTTCATAGAGTGAACGTGTATGATTCAATTAGACAACTTATAGAAATAGGAATGGTTTCGTATAAAGAAATTGAGAAGAAGAAATACTACTCAGCCACGAATCCAAAAAATCTTACTTTAATATTAAAACAGAAAGAAGAGAAAATTAAAGCGATTATCCCTCAACTCGAAACATTTTATCATGAATCTGAAAACAAAGCTCAAATATTTGAGGGGTTGGATGGGATTAAAAAGATTTTAAATGATATGTTAGAAGTTGGAGAAAAAATTCAGGCTTTTGGAATACCAAAAAGTATGCCAGAACTACTTAAAAATTTCTTAATTGTATTTCATCGTGAAAGAATCATCAAAAAAATTCCAATTCTTCACATTTATAATGAAAATGCAAAAGAAAGAATAAATTATCTCAATAAAATTAAATATAGTCAAGCAAAATACTTGCCTCCTAAATATAGTGTTCCTTCAACCACTGTAATCTATGGGACTAAAACCGCTTTTTGGATTTGGTCTGAAACTCCTTTTTGCGTCTTAATAGAAAGTGAGAGAATGGCCAATGCCTATAAAAAATACTTTGAACTTTTGTGGGATTTAGCCAAGAAACCCTCTTAGTCTTAATTATAATCACTTCGTGACAATTTATCTTGTAAGAAATTCAAAAACTCTGCGCTCCTCACTGCGGTTGCGGTGCTCGGGTGGGGGACGGTCGCTCACTTTGTATTGGCTCGCTACGGCTCGCATTCATGTTACCCTCGCTCCCTAGACCCCCACCAAACATAACATTGATTATGTTTAATTTTTTCTCCGCTCTGTGAGTAAACCGAAAATGCCTGTCATTGATACCTACACCTATACGGGAAAGACTGAATTGCTTTGCAACTTTCTATAACAATGTATATGTGTAATTTTTACTTACTTTAACGAGGGGGAAGAATTACAACGTTATGGCTCTAACCGTTCTAAGATCAAACACCAATGTCTTTTCTGCAGGTTGTTCTACAACATAAAACATTTTTTTAATATTATCCGGAACATTTGTTTCAGTAATGCTCTTTTTAGAATGATTTTTCCGAGTAACATATTCATGTGCAAATGACCTGGAGATAGATTTTACACTATTGAAATCTACAACTATCTCTTTTTGTGGAATTGACTCTAAATAATCAAAGAATGCATCAGCAGAATCTCTTAGAGCTAAATCTACAGAAATCTGTTCTTTTATCATTACTATTGCGGATTTCATAGATAACCTCCTTGATAAATGTCTATCTTTGGTGCGGGATAGGGGATTCTAATACTAATTAACGTCCCTTTTAGTTTATGTATGTCTCGAAGTTTATATAATTTTTGTAGCTTTTTGCTCACAAATATGGCTCCACCACGGGAGACAATAAGCATTTCTCCATTAAGACCTTGCGTGAATATCTTCAAATTAGAGTTCAAGCCATGCCCTCTTTCTTGGCTTTTTGTAGATAATCCATTAACGGCTTCAGCAATAGCTTCTTGGTCTTCAAACTTCATGCCTCTTTTTTCAAAGTTGCCGGGAATAGAAATACCATCATCAAAGAAGCAAATCTCGACAAAATGCTTTTTCTCATATTTTTGAGCCATGACTAAAGCATTAGTAAAGTTAGAATGTTGGTAAATGTTATCAACAAGCTCTTCCACTAAATATTTAAAAGCATTTTCTCCCCCATAATCTTCACCATTGTGATGAAGCCTAAAGATACATTCTAATACCTTACCAGACTGCTTTTGGTCTTTAGGTAGAGCAACTGCAGGAAGATATGATTTGTCTTCTGAGTATTCAATTTTTAGTTCTCCAGTAATTAAGGAGATATAATTGGAAACATTGTGATCTAATGGCGCTTTATATTCAAATATACTTTTGTTCTCTTTAATAAATATTCCTAATGGGAGCAAAGTAGTAGGATAAATCCACTTACAATCTCTTAAATTTAGGATTTTTGTCTTTAAGCATTCTTCTCGATAGTTGCAGAATAATAAGTAGTTGTTTAGTACTTCTGAAACTTGGAATTCTGCCATAAATCTAAAGAAATAACCGATGTTTAATAATCTTTTTGTGATTTATTTGGCTTGTTTAATCGCGCCTTTTAATAGTGCTTCCCATATTTCGGGATCAGAAACAGTAAATAGTTGTGGTTTTTGTCTCGTTTCAAGACTTATCATAATTCCTTCTGATGTTGCGTTAAAATGTAACAACTTCTTTAACTCAATATTGGAGTTTCTATTTGGTCCAATAAAGATTAAACGTTTATTAGTAACAATTAATACGCCACTATCGATAACCCTTAATTCATCGTGTGACTCTGATTTTCCTCTAAAATTTCCCACTCTTACACTCATACCTTTAGCTACCCGCATACTCACTCCACGACTACCCCCATGAAATTCTCTAACGGCTCTAGGTTCGTACAAGTTGCTTTTTTCACCGCAAAATATCTTCTCTCCAGATTTTAATGGAACCCCAATATTAATATTGTCACTTTGTATTGGAATGTCTCCTTTCTCTAATTTTTCTAATACTATTTCTCTCAAAGTCTTTCCAGAAAGAGCAATGCAGTTCCATTGGTAAATATGGAAAGTCTCATTAAAGTACCTAAAGTCAGAGTGATTTTCAGACCCATCTGACCGTAGGCAGTAAGTATTTTCTGATACATTCAGAAATCTAGAAGAACACTCGCTACAAATATCAAACTTTTGATTAATTAGTTTATCTACGATATTATTCAGAAAATCTTTTGTCTTTGATTTTTTCCCAGTGTTTATCTTTTTTTGGATTGGATCAAATAT
>JBBSWE010000113.1:5304-15264 GCA_038046445.1 Nanobdellota archaeon
ATCTTTGACAAGAATGGTCTTTTAACAATCTCCTCATTTATCTTACCTTTCTTACAGACGGGGCATTTGACAAATTTGTCTTTTTTAACTGCATCTTGGTATTCTACCTGTAACCAAGATGGCAAGTCCTGCTTTATTTCCGAGAATTGTTCTTTCTTAACTTGTTTAGATAACCATGGTCCAACGAGAAAACCCAATGCAGTAACTCCTACTATCAGAAAAAACAAACCTATTCCAAAGAGCCACCATCCTGCTTTGCTTAGAGAGTTCATGGTAATTAGGTTATTTAATTTTATTTCTATTTTTTTCAGTAATAATCAAATAGGTTCCATACCCCACTAATGCCACCGGTACAATATAAGACAAAATATTTAACAACTTAACCCAACTGCAGTTCCCCACCAATGTTCCAAGAAAAGAATTACAAAAACTAGCGGCTTGATCTAAACTTATTGTTGTATCGATAAATCCTTGCTTGTATGGGTAGAACGGAATAAATCTCAAAATAAAAATAATAACTCCAACCACTATACAATTGATGCCTATCTTTTTTGGATTATGTGCTCTTTCCTGTTCTTTTTTTGTTTGTTGGGCGTCCATTTTAACCATCTATTTTATCTCTACTTTTACTGTCTTAGTAGCAATAACTTTGGGATTAGCACCAGATCTGAAATTTATCTTTAAATCGTACGTCTTACATGGAGACGATTCTCCTCCGACATATCCCAACATAAAAGATATTCGCTCAAACCTTTCTTCTCCTGATTCCAAAGTATCGTATCCAAAGTAATTATCTGTTTTCTTATCAACTTGTTTCCCGCCGTCAATTAAGAAAACGTCCACTCTTGGTTCTTCTACATCAAAACCGCCGGTGTTCTTTATACCCATATTAACAGAAGTGAGATATCCACTTGATGAATAACAACTGCTATCAAAATTAGTTACATCAATTGTTGCACTTTGACCTTTCTCCAGTCTTTCTTTTTGCTGTTGTAGTTCATTAATTCTTTCATTGGCATAATCTATTTTCCCATTTAAGTCATAATCATATTGCTTGTCTATCTCAATCTTCATACTTCCATTGATAGAACTAAGAGCGTCTTTCTCTTGTTGGTATAAGATAATTAGCTCATCAATAACAGATTTCTGTTCGGTCTCACCTAAACTATCAAAATCTTTAGTTTTCTCATAGACCAGTTTATTCAAATTGATTCTTCTTTCAAAATGCTTTAAAAATTCATCGTCAACAGAGGTATCATAACCTTTCTGTTTAAGTTGTGCCAAGTAGTCTTTCATTGATTGGACTTTAGAAATCATCGAGCCCCAGTTGATTAATGATTCTTCCGGTTTATCATACTCTGTGTTTATTTCCTCTTCGTAAGATATAAATTTTTTAAACTCATAAGATTCTTCTTTATTCAATTTCTTACAGAAATAAACCGTATTACCATTCTCAATTTTGTTTTTACATTCAAAACCATCAGAACATTTTACATCAGTACAACAATTCTCAGCGGTCTCTCCTTTCTCCTCGACCCCGTTACCACAAATGGACTTAGAACTGCCGATGTTAATAGAATTAGAAGCACCACTGCACCCCACAATTAACAAAGCGAGTGCTAAAATTACAATCAGTATTAATGAATTTATTCTCATAGTTTTGAACCCCCGTTAATTAAAGATAACACGGTAATTGTGACAGTATATTTAAGCTTTTCTAACTACTTAATTTATCTTAAATGGTTGTTTATGAATAACCACTTCTAACTTATGAAGTATGCTGGAATCTGACAAATTGAAGTTAAACATACTTCGGCTTTTAGAGGAGAACCAAGAGATGACATTAGGACAGCTAAAGAAACAAACTAAAATCGCTCATCACTATACTTTGCTTAATGCTTTGGAATTTTTGGAAAAGATTAATCTTGTTGTAATTAGAGAAAAGAAAGATAAGTTGAAGTCAAAAATAGTTCAGTTGAAAAATCATTAACGCGGTAATTCTTCCCCCCCACGACTAAGCTACTATTACTAACCAAAACGTAAGTAAAAACTCCGTTATCAATGGCATTTTCGGCGGAGAAAAAACTCTGCGCTCCTCACTGCGGTTGCGGTGCTCGGGTGGACTACGCTCTCTCACTATTTGATATTGTTTCGCCTTACGGCGAAAATGCGAGATTTACTTTCGGTCGCTAAAGTCCACCAAACATAACATCGTTATGTCCAATTTTTGGCATTCTATCAAACAAGCTAAATTTGAAAAGAAATTTAGTGCCAAAAACTTCTTGTTTGTGATACTACAAACTGCGACCTTCCAGCTCGGCTTTTCTCTGCTGAACATTACACTTCGTTCCATTTGCGAGAAAACCCGAGGTCGGGAAACATAACAAAGATTAGTTTCAATTTGTTCATCACCTAAACACACAAACGCTAAACGTAGGAGTTGGCGCACGGACGAGAACTAACCATTGAACGACGGAGTTGGGGGGCAAACAAAAATTAACACTTAGTCACTACTTGTACTTCTTCAAGACTGCTTTGGTTATTTCTCCCGCTAATTCAGGTGTTGGTAAAATAAACGTTTGTGCTTTTTGTCTTGCAGAAGAATTAATTTGTATTCCATCAGAATAGATAGTGATCCCTAATATTTCTTTTATTTTTATACTGGAACTTCTTTGATTACCTATAAAGATAATCTTTTTCTCAGTGATAGCAAAAATACCATTATCAATCTTAGTTAATTCATCGTGAGACTTACTTTGTCCTAAGTGAACATACGCCCCTTTTGCTACCCTTACACTACCACCACCATAATTTCTAACGGCTCTTGGTTCCATTAATTGAACATTAGACTCAGAAAAAAAGATATCTTCATCTTTATCTAATTCTATCCCAGAGGGAACGAAAGAATCTATATCTTTCTCCCCTTTTAATTCGCTCTTCAGACCAAATAAATTTCCTTTTTGAGCATTATCAATTAAATATTCTTGGGGATTTTGATTCCACTCTGTAATGATATACCATTGATAAAAAGCAAGATTTTTGTCTTTATAGGGATTATCCCCATACTCTGGATTATCGATTACTAATTGCAAAGAACTTAGTTTCACATGATTATTCTCATCTCTTTCAACGCCCGATAATTTACTCCCACCATTTTTACAAGTATATTGAGCATCTCCTAATTTTAATTCGTGTTGACAAACCGGACACTTTTTTAAAATATAATGGTGTTGGTTTTTTGTTAGAATATTGAACTTTAGAACTAGAAGAATCTGGAAGAAATCTGGAAGATAAAACATTTTTTCCTCTCGGCTTGCTTTGCTTTTATTAACAAATCCGACAATAGAAAATGCAATTAATAAAACGCCAATAAAGAAACTAATTGTAAATATTCCAATTATTAGCAACCACCATCGGTATTTTACACAGAGATTAACAAATGTATCTTTTAATGGAGTCATTTCTGCTCCATTGAAGCAACTCTCTATAAAAACTTTTCTATTTTGAAAGCTATCTGGTAACAATATGGCAACTAACCTCTTAATAACGGATTTCTTAGTTTCTAGTGATGGAGGCAACAATCTGGGAATTATCTGGTAAAGTCAAATCCAGTAAGTATCGTATGAAAGTTTTAACTAATCTTTCCAGTGGGATTAAAACACCTACAGAAATCAAAGATGAAACAAAACTGAGTATGCCTCATACGAGTAGAGCATTGGCAGAATTAAATAAATGGAAGTTAGTCCAGTGCAAAAATCCCGCTTCCAAGAAAGGCAAGCTTTACGTTTTGACTAATTTAGGAGAGAAAGTATTGGAGATTTTAGCCAAAAAGAATAAGAATGAGTAAAGCTCGTTTACCAAAAATAGCCAAACTCCTCAGTAACCTTTTTAAACTTCAAAGCAATCTATTACTTAAAATGGTAAATCAAATATGTTTAAACGAAACAAACTTCAAACAATTAGAACAGCAGATATTAAACCAAGTGATGGAAGTATCTAAATCTATGCTTGAAACGTTTAAATTTAGACTTATTTATGGTACAAAAGTAACTCCAGAACAAAGTCAACGAACTCTTAAAGCATTGCAAGACTTCAGAGCCAAAAATTGGGATAAATCCGTAAGCAAAGAAGAAGCATATAATAAATATCTAAACTTATACAATTAATCTTTTCTTCCTTTCTTCATCCAACCTTTGATTTCCTTCTCTTTTTCAAAATCACGTTTAGGAAGAGGTACAGTATTAATGCTTAACTCTTCACAAGTTTTCAGAAACCCCTCGTCTCCGGAATGAACAAAATTGATCTTATCTCGCAAAAATCCGCCAATAATGATAACATCATTTTCTCCGATTTTAAAACGAGGGTTATTAGACTTCTGAATGACTTTTTGATTTGCTTCTTCTACTAACTTCTCAAACAGATCATCAGAATCAAATCTAACTATTCTTTGAAGATTGAACTTCGCAATTAGCTTCTTTAATGCTGTAACTGCCTCTTCTTTGGTGAATTTATGTTCATTAATCAATACGCCAATTGTTTCTGGCCATGAAACTTCGTGATAAAAGAAAAGATTAGGAGGAAAAGTAAAACCTTTCTTTTGGAATTCTTCAAATTCAGAATCAAAGCTAACAATAACATTAATGATGGTGCTAGTATCTAATCCGTTCTTGATAAAACCTTTCAATGTAGCCATACCACTCATAGTATAGACTTCAACACCTTTCTCTTTTTTCTCAGCGACCATACTTTTAATGGACTTAACCAAGAACTATTTAAAACTTTCAGAGAATTTTAACGAACTGCCCCCAACTCCTTTACGTACGGTGATGAACGAACTCTGCGTTGCTCGACTGCGGTCTGCGCTACTCGCCTAACAACTCTCAAAAGCCCAGCTCTGACTATGGTCGAGGGGCTTTTGGAGGTTAGGAGACTTAACAAGAGTTATGTCTAATTTTCTCGTCTTTAATTTTGATTTTTGCTGTCAAAAATCGCAGTAATTTAGCTGTAAAAAAAGCTTCTAATTTCTGCTGCAAAAACGAGCCGAGAAAACTCTGCGGTTTGTGGTAAGACAAACCTTGCCTCGCACCCAGATTTTCTCAGCTCTGACTGCGGTCGAGGAGAAAATCGGGCTCGGGTACATAACATCGTTAGTTCTAATTTTTGGCACTCCCCGAGAAAAGACCATTACTCTCGCCTGCTGGCTCGTTTCATTTGCCAAAAACTCTGCGGTTTGCGAACTGCGCAAATCCTCGCCCTCCAGCTCTCTAAACTTCATCTCTGACTGCGGTCGAGGGAGTTTAGGAGGTCGGGATAACTAACATCGTTATGTTGAATTAGTTTGGAGTCCACTACGATACTTTGACGAGGGCAGTTTTCCGTGACGAAATGTTTATATTAAAGTATGACATTACACTTAGAATGATAGTAAATCACAAGTTAGTTATTTTCATTTTAGTTATTACGACTTTACTCTTGGTAGGATGCACAGTAGATAACACTAAAATTGAACAAGACAAGATTATAAGTAATTATAACCAATTAAAAGGATTGTGTGACACTCTCTTAATTGAATGTAAGAATACTACTACTGACTTTTCAAAATGTAAATCCCAAGCAAGTGGGTTTCCTAGTCCTGCAGCATTTAACCATGTTTATGCATCATTGTATGCAGAACAAGAGTGCAATAGAACATTACAAGAATGTAACTTCTCATTCGAAGAGGCAAAGAAACTGGTATTACTGGCTGATAAAGAGCAACTAACTCAACTAAGTGTAATTACCGAAGCGTTATCTTCTTCAGTGGGAGAATTTAATAAAGAGTTAAAATTAATCAAAAATTGTTCCAGCGAGAAGAAATATACCTCTTCGAAATGATTAACAATAATTGCCCAAAATGCAAAATTAATCTTTTAGAAGATGATTGTGAAAGCATAAATGTTAGAAATTCTGACAAGTTGGCATTAAAAGTTCTTTTTGGAAAAGCAACTTTAGATAAAAACATTAGCAAAATTGGATTTTGTGATTTGTGTGGTGCAACCGTTTCCGATATTCTTAATGATAAACTCTGAAAAATAAGTTATATTTAAATAGTATTTCGCTTCAATCAAAATCATGGTTACCATAAAAGATTATAGCACAATAACGAAATGTAAGAAGTGTGGATTTAGTTCGAAGAATACTACTTATCGTAGATGTCCTCAGTGTGGGACAATCCCTATGTTTGTTAGTAGTGCATACACCGAAGAAGAATATTAAAGCCGAAATGGCCGGGAAGATGTTTGTTTAGGTTTCTTCAATACCCAAACTTTCTTTCATAATCTTTATGGTCAAACCATTCCAGAATAGCAGAAATTAACTCCACTTCATTATTGGGAGCAATAGTGTACAAAAGCCTCCAGCCACGAGGTAAATCATACTTCCATAAGTTATTAATAGAGTATTTCTGAACATACTCTTTAGGAAAAAGCCTTTTAGGAATCTGAATCCCGGAAAAAGCATTTTCTTTCAAATCCTGAATCGCTCTGACCATCGCTTTCTTAATAGGATCATCTTCTTTCAGAGAATTGAAATCTTTTTCTAGTTCATCTGAGATAAACACTACTTTTGACGGTTTGATCATACTAAAATCTCCTTTCTTTGTCTAAGTATTTGAGCTAGTTTTGGATTCCAAATATAAGCGATTTTACTTTCTTTATCAAACGCAATTTTATTAATACTTTCTAGATAGTCTAAAATAACCAAGAAAGTTTGCCACATCACTTGCCGAGGAAGTTTTTTCCAGAGTTCTGTTCTTTTGTATTCTCCACTATTTTCTTCTATTGTTCTCTCTACCATTAACACCGTATCTAATGTTGGTGAACGTACAAATGGATTTTCTAACGCTTGTGCTTGCATAACTGACTAATATATCAATTGATATATAAACGTTTCTATGAAAATTAACAGAAAACTGCCCTAAACGACTAACTACTAAACTACGAGACTCCAAATTAACTTCCTCACTGCAGTTCGGACTTTTGGATAAACCCAAAGCAACATAACATCGTTATGTCCAATTCGGTTTCGGGCACTTTAAGACGCTAAAGCTAATCTATGTAGGGCAAAAACTAACTATGTGAAACTAAACGTAGGCTCTCTCTTTAATAAAGAACTAAAATCTAACGAGGCAATCTCAAAAAAAAGAAAAAAATTATTGACACAGTTCTTGAATGGTTTCCGCGGAGTCAAGATTATTACAAGATGTTCCTGAAGGACAGGTTTGTCCATAATCAGTAAACAAATATCCTAATCCCTCTGGGCTACATTTCAAAGATGTAATGGCAATATAAATTCCATCTGAATTAGAATTACATTTTACGGCCTGTGCACTAGGTATGCAACTTGGTTGACAACCTTTAACTCCATCTTGTCCAGTTTGTCCCATCACACAATAATATTCTACTTCATTTGTCCAATAACCATTTTTGCATATATAAGTATTTGTGGATGGTAAGTTAGGATAAAACTGATGAATTTCATCACCTTCATTACAATTATCATAACATCCAGCTTTTCCATTAACCTCTTTACAGATTTGATTAGGAAGTGGTGATTTTGTTTTAAATTTAGTACAATTAATTTTGTAATCATATTCCTGATTTTCTTTACCAAATCCCTGTCCCGACATCATTATTTCATTAGATTCTAATTCTTCTATGTTAGGAGTTATTTCATAATAACGAAGAGTATTGCCTTCGCACCAGGTGTTTTTCGTTTCAATTTTAAGTGTTCTAATTTTATACGCAGTTTTCAAAAATCTTTCTTTTGGAATATTTCTTGGAATTGTTGATATTCCTTTCATATATGCTTGTCCTGCTAAAGCACCAGTGTCTTCTGCTTCTATAGTTTGAATGGCCTGATCTAGTTCTGTATCAGATAATTCACTTAATTGTGCTTCCAATTCAGCATCAGAAACTTTTTTCTCAGTACATCCAACTAAAAACATAGAAATAACCACTAAACTTAACATTGCAACTACCATCTTTTTCATATTTAACACCTCGTTTTAATTATTCAAATCAGTAAACTCTTTGTATTTATATTGTTTTTGGTCACATCGTGGTCTGATTCTGTTAAATAGCCTTTGGTCTTATATTGGTTACATGACGGACATTTATCTTGTAACTTTCATAAAAAGAGCAAAGAATAGAAAAACTATCCTCAAATTACTTTCAGATCACGAAAAAACACAAGCAGAATTGCACCATAAAAGTGGATTGTATAGAACTCATGTCAGAAGAACCTTGCTGGAATTAGAAGAAAAGAAATTAGTCAAATGCCTCAACCCAAAAGACAGAATCTGCAAGTTATACAAAATCACTAAAATGGGTAAAGAAATCCTCAAAAAAAGCGAAAAGTTTAAATAGTTCTTATTTGTAACATATGTTACATAATGAAACCGAAAGTTACGAAAAAGTATGTTGGGCTGTTTATTCAAAATTCTCTACAGAGAACGTTAGAGATCTTTTTCCTTTATCCAGAGAAAGAGTTTAGCCTCTCTGACCTTGCCAAAGAAGCAAAAGTAGCAAAGCCTCACATAGGGGCAATCCTTTCTAAACTTGAGCACCTTGGTTTCATAACAATTACAAAACTAACCAAAATCTGGAGAATTAAAGCAAACCAACAAAACGAAAACTTCATCAAAAGCAAGATTATTTATAACTTAGATTTTATCTATCAAAGCGGATTAGTTAAAGTTCTCAATGAACATTTTAATAATCCTAAAGCCATAATTCTTTTTGGAAGTTTTAGGCTGGGCGAAGATTTTTCAACATCAGATATAGACATCGCTATAGAAATTGATGAGACTGGAGAATATAAAACAACCAGGCTAAAAACATTAATTCATTTTGAACAAATAATCAATCGGAAGATACAGATTCATGTTTTTAATAGAAAAGATATTGATAACCATGTTTTTAATAATATTGCCAATGGCATCGTGCTTTCAGGATTTTTGGAGGTTAAACTATGAGAAAAGAACAAATTGAACAATGGGCGAGAATGGATTTCCTAAGAAAGAGATCTTTAGACAAAGAAAAAGTAAAATCAATGATTGAATCCTCAACAACAAACATGACTATCGTTAAAACTGTACCCCTTACAGAACAAAGTGCGATTCTTATTTTTCGAGAATCATATAAGTCAATAAGACAACTAGGAGATGCACGTTGGTGGTTGTTGGGATACGAACCTAGAAATCATGAAGTAAGCATGGAAGTATTAAAAGAAATGGACATCAAAGAAAGAGTGCGATTAAATCATCTAAGCCGTTTTAAAGCGATCAGAAATGATACAAACTATCGCGGATTTAAAGTTACGATGGCGCAAGCGAAAGAAATCTTAGATTTTTGGGATGCTTGCTCTCAAGAAATAATTTCAATACTTCAAAAAGAACTTCAAAAAATGTGATTTAGATTTCAAAATTTGAGATTGCCCCTTTTCTTCTTTAGCTACAACAACGAGAGAGCCTTTAACTAACTGTAAAATCAGAACTGTTTTTGCCCTTAACTAAACGGGGTAAAACTATGAACGTGCCCTACACCGAACTTGCTCACATACGTTCGCACCCTAACATAAAGTTAGGGGGACATAACGTCGTTAAGTCCAATAATTTTTAGTGGCTAGAACGTGAGTGGGGGACATTTCGTTTCGTAGTAATTCGTTGTAGGGGGAGTTCCATTACTTTTCGCTCTTATCTTCTAAACGTTTCTTCTTTTTCTCAAGTGAAATAAAATTATAAGTTGATATTACTGGACGACCTAACTCTTTTTCGGCTTCCTTTCTAGCAATTCCTGCCACTTTTCCACCTCTATTAGCAACATCTTTGCTTTTATCAAAATTCTCTGGTTTTTCTTCTTGTGAAAGTTCAGTGGTCATACGTTCACCAAGCATGGTAAAAATTAGCTCTAAATCATTCAT
>JBBSWE010000114.1:0-6447 GCA_038046445.1 Nanobdellota archaeon
CCCGAGGAATAACTACCCAGGGCTCTTTGTCTCTAGTTATCATCAGCATTTCTTCTGCGAATTCCCTTTTTCCGGTTTCTGAAATCCCTTCCGAACTGTAAGCATGCTCTTTAGTATTGCCATAGCCGGCATTAAGACTATGATACAAAGGATGCACTGGAGCAGTCTTCCCTCGACGATGAATTAACATCGTTTGTCCAGCAGAACTTTCCATTAGAATAACTAATCCACCGGAAGTGGGTTTGATGGGATGTTCTTTATCCGCAATTTGAGCTTGACCATTTTGCAATAATTGATTATACACTTCAATTCCAAAAGCAGGCTGCTCTTTCAATCTGCCATGCATGGGATCCGGATGGTCTGGATAATACAAATTTATTGTAAGCTTTCCCTCTGAAAAACTAGCGTCAGCCTTTTCCACTTTAAAATCGTATATTTCGTGTTCAATCATTTAAATACCTTTAGGAAGGTTATTTCTGTTGTCAGTATTTAAAAGTTACGAAAAAATTAACCCATAAAGTATTTAAAAAGGAGATTGTTTTAATTAATCAAACTAACATGAAATACTTCGTCACCGGGGGAGCAGGATTTATCGGCAGCCATATTGTAGATAAGCTGATGGAAAAAAGTGGGGAAGTGAACGAAGTGATTGTCTATGATAACTTCTCTACCGGCCAAGAATTATTTATACAGCAGCATTTAAATCATCCAAATTTCAGATTGATAAAAGGAGATATTCTAGACTTACCTCTCTTGACCAAAAGTATGCAAGGGAGCGATTTTGTGTTCCATTTGACTGCTAATGCGGATGTCCGTGGAGGAATAAATAACACAGACATCGATTTCCAGCAGAATATTGTTGGTACTAAAAATGTACTGGAAGCCATGCGTGTCAATGGCATCAAAAAAATTGCTTTTTCCAGTTCTGCCGTGGTCTATGGAGAACCAAAGATATTTCCCACGCCAGAAAACTGCGAATTAATCCAAACTTCATTGTACGGAGCATCAAAACTTGCTGGAGAGGCCTTGATTCAGGCTTACTGTGAGTATTACGGTATTCGATGCTGGATTTTCCGTTTTGTCTCTTGGATCGGAGAAAGATATACTCATGGGGTAGTGTTCGATTTCATTCGAAAATTACAGAAAAATCCCAAAGAGCTGGAAATCTTAGGCAATGGTGAACAGAAAAAATCGTATCTCTATGTAAAAGATGGAGTGGAAGGTATTTTCTTCGCCATTAACCATTTCAACGAAAAAGTAAATATCTTTAATCTCGGCCATAAAGAATTTATGAGCGTAACCAATGTAGCCAAAATTATCCTGCAAGAAATGAGGATGAACGAAACAAAGTTTTGCTTTACTGGTGGAGAAAGAGGCTGGATTGGAGACAGCCCTTTCGTACATCTGGACATTTCCAAGCTGAAATGAAAGGATGGGCTCCCAAAACCAGCATTGAAGAAGGGATTAGGAGAACAGCAAGGTATCTGTTAGATAATTCACCAGTATTAAAAACAAGGAAATAAGGTAAAGATAAGCCAGCTTTTCACAACTTTTATAAACCATTTTTAACGTTTTATTCGTAATGGAGACTTGGATAGTTGTACCTGCATTTAATGAGGAAAATAAGATTAAGGGGGTAGTTTCTGAACTCAATCGTAATGGCTATACCAAAATAGTGATAGTTGACGATTGTTCGAGAGATAACACTTCATCTGTAAGCAGTAATAGTGGGGCGACTGTATTAAGACACATCATTAATCGCGGACAAGGAGCGGCACTCCAAACAGGTATAGATTATGCTTTAGAGCAGGGAGCTGAAGCAATCGTAACTTTTGATGCAGATGGTCAGCATCATCCCGAAGATATAATCAAATTGCTTCAACCGATAGAAAAAGGAATCGCAGATGTGGCTTTAGGAAGTCGGTTCTTAGGAACCAGTTCCAACACCCCACTAGTTAGAAAAGTTTTCCTTAAAGGTGGCGCAGCAATTTTCCGATTGATGTATGGTTTAAAACTTACCGATTCCCATAATGGATT
Source organism: Nanobdellota archaeon (assembly GCA_038046445.1). Classification (GTDB taxonomy): domain Archaea; phylum Nanobdellota; class Nanobdellia; order Woesearchaeales; family GW2011-AR9; genus JACRPH01. The sequence continues at coordinate 2,038 of JBBSWE010000114.1, forward strand.
AAGAGCATTATCGAGAAAGGCTGCTAAAAAGATTAAAATAACTCAGGATCGAATGGAACATGCTTCCGAGATTGTAGAAGAGATAAGTAAACACCAATTGAAGTATGTTGAAATTCCCGTAACCATAACATATACTGATTATTCTACCCAGCATGGACAAAAAACAAGTAATGCGTTTAAAATATTATTAAAAATGATGATAAATAAAATTATTAAGTGAGGAGGTTAGAAGATTAAAATGGAAATAATACAAATATTGGTCATTATTTTTGCACTGTTTGCGTTTAGCCGTTCTATTTTGAGAGTAAAAGACAAAGAAATCACTCTTCCAGAATTTGCATTTTGGAGTGCTATTTGGTTGGGGGTAATGATAATAGCTTTGCTTCCAGAAGTGATGGAACTATTGTCCCGTCCATTGGGAATAGGAAGAGGTGTGGATATAATTATTTACATTAGCATAATACTGCTTTTCTATTTGGTGTTTAGAATATATGTTAAAGCAGAAATAAATCGCCAGGAAATAACTAAATTAGTGCGTGAAGTAGCCAAAAGCAGGCCAATTCATCGTACAAAAAGGGAGAAGTAAATTTTAATGAACTATCTTTTACTAACAGAATATTTTCCGGCTTCCGAAAAAGCAGAGATTACTGGGGGAATAGAATCACGCTGTTTTCATTTAGTAAAAGAACTGAGCAAAGAACATCAGATTACGGTGCTCTGCTCCCACCAGCCCGGACAAGAAAGAATCTCTGAAGTGGTAGGAGCCAAGGTTATCCGCTGCGGACCAATCATGCCTTACTCCAGTTCAGGAGATATTTTTAAAAGATTGCTGTTTTCATGCTCATTATATCAAACAGGAAAGAAATTAAAAAATAAAAAGGAAAATGAGATTAAAACAAATACTTTTGATAAAGCAAATATTTTTGATATAATAGAAGGATCTTCTTTTCTAGCCTATCCTCCAGCCTACTTTCTGGGAAAGAAATTTAATGCTAAGAAAGTAGCTACCTGGCACGAAACTTGGGTGGGACAATGGATCAAAAATAAAGGCTTCTTCACCGGTTCCTTTGGAACTCTTTGGGAACGTTTCTCCTTAACATTAAAATGGGACGAAATCATCGCTGTGAGCGAATTTACTAAACATCGATTGATAAAACAAGGAATCAACGAGAAAAAAATTCGAGTCGTTCCAAATGGAATAGAGCCTGAGCGCTTTAAACACCTTCAAACTCTCAAAGAAAAAGTTCCGACCATCTGTTTCTTTGGAAGATTAAATTGGCAGAAGAATGTCGACGTTTTGATTAAAGCCCTTCCTGAAATCGAGAAAGAAATTCCAGAGATACGTTGTGAGCTCTTTGGTTCCGGACCGGCAGAAGAGAGCTTGAAAGCACTAGTGCGCGATTTAAAACTAGAACAGAAAGTTCGTTTTCACGGATACGTCAAAGATTATAACGAAATGTTAAAAGAAGCAAAAAAAGCACATCTTTTCGTCCAACCTTCAACTTTGGAAGGTTTTGGCATTACCGTAATAGAAGCGCTGGCTCTAAAGATGCCTTACGTCATCTCTGATATTCCTCCGTTTATTGAAATAACTAAAAATGGACAGGGAGGAGAAATATTCCAGCAGATGAACGTTAAGGATCTGGCCCAGAAAGTGATTAAACTGCTTACCAACAAGAAAGATTATCTGCAAAAAATAGAAGAGGGTAATTTATTGGTGGAAGAGTACGATTGGGGAAAGATTGCGAAAAATTATTTTACAGATAATGTTATGACTAATATTTCCAAGAATGTTTTGGAGAATAAATAAGATGAAAATTTTGCTCATTCGTCCTCCTATGACTTTATTGAAAAATGAAATAAAATCTGTCGTTTTTCCCTTAGGATTAGCTTACCTCGCCGCTAGTTTAGAAAAGAATGATTTTGAAGTGGAAGTATTGGACGCAGTTATCTTGGATGAAAATAAGAATATCGTTAGAGATAACATGATTCACTTGGGTTTAGATTGGTCGGAGATAGAGCAAAAGATAAAAGAATCTGCTCCAGAAGTGGTCGGAATTACCTGCTCTTTTTCTTCCCAATCGACCAACGCTGACCGCATGGCCGAAATCGTGAAAAAAATAAATCCAAATATAAAAGTAGTGATGGGTGGGACACACCCCAGCAGTGTTCCAAAAGAAGTATTAGCTAATCCTAATGTAGATTTTGTAGTGCTGGGAGAAGGAGAAAATACTTTAGTTAAATTGCTACAAAACATCAATTCTTCAGAGAAGATGAAAGAAATAAAAGGATTAGGGTTTAAATATAAAAATATTGAAGGAAAAGAGATTGGAGAAAGAGAAACGAAAGAGAAAGAAATTAGTGAAATACCAGAGAATAAAGTAAAAGAAATATCCCACATCAATTATGAACGAGACTACATCGAAGACATCGATACCATTCCTTTGCCTGCTCGCCATCTCTTTCCGATGAACCTTTACCTAAACACCGAAATGGGCCACGGTGCAGACCTCATGCGCAAACCAATTTCTTCCATTATTACCAGCCGCGGATGCCCTTATAATTGTGTTTATTGTTCAGTACAAACAGTTTGGGGAAGAACCTATCGCCCTAGGAGCCCTGAAAATGTAGTAGACGAAATGGAAATATTAGTAAATCAATATGGAGTAAAAGAAATTCATTTTGAAGATGATAATCTGACGCTTAAACGAGAAAGAATGATTGACATTTGTAAAGAAATAGTAGCCAGAAAGATAGATATTAAATGGACTACCCCGAACGGAGTGGCCATTTGGACTTTAGATAAAGAAGTCCTTACCTGGATGAAAAAAGCCGGATGTTACAAACTCTGTTTTGGGATAGAATCCGGAGATCCGGAAACGCAGAAGTTCATCCGCAAATCTGTCCCCTTTGATAAGTGTAAAAATATCGTAAAAGAAGCAAACAAATTAGGCATCTGGACTCACGGATTCTTTATTATCGGCTTTCCTTTCGAAGACCAGAAATCAATCGATAATACCTTAAAGTATGCTATTGAAAGTGATTTAGATTTTGCTTCTTTCTTCCTAGCTACACCTTATCCAAAAACCGATCTTTATGCTATCATGAACGAGCAGGGAATGATTGCAAATATTACTTGGGATTCGCTGAGAGTATCGGCTGCATCCATCAATACTAAGTATTTTAAACGAGAAGAATTGCTTGGATTGCAAAAGAAATTGATTAAGAAATTTGTGTTCCATCGGGCGCTGAGTATGTTTAACCCAATTAAATTATCTTACCGGTTAAAGCGGCTGAAGAATAAAGAAGATCGGCAGTTAATGATGAGATTTGCCAAACGTTTTATTCAAGTGGTGAGCTAAGATGAAAGTTATTAAATGGAGAGATTAAATGAAAATTGCTATGCTGATTGAAGCTTGGAAGCCAATGTGGGGCGGCGGACAGGTGCATGTGTGGGAATTGTGCCAGAGATTAGTGGAGAAGTATGATTGCCAAGTGGATTTATTTGTGATGAATTTAAAAAGCAAGGAAAATAATGAAATTTATCCCGCTCAAGAAGAGCATTTCTCCGGAAAATTGCAGATATTTCGGGTAGGAAAGCTTTGTTCTTCGGATTTCCTCTCACGCATCAGATGGGGAAGAGAAGTGGTTAAGCTCATTTCCCAAAAGCATCAAAAAGAAGCTTATAACTTAATTCATGCTATGGCCAATTTTCCGGGTTGGCCCGGAAAAAAGTTGAGCCAGAAATTAGGAATCCCGATAGTTTACACTGTGCACGGAAGCGGATTGCAGGCTATAAAAGATATGTATGGTTCTGGATTAAAGAGCAAGTTTATCTACCAAACCGAAAAATATCTCCAAACTAAGATTAAATATGATTATGAAATTACGGTGGACAGCAGTTTTTTGCAATATCCTAACGTAAATAAGAACGTAATAGTTATACCTAATGGAGTAAATATTGATAAGTTTGATAATATAAAAATAAATAAGTGTGAAAATTTTAAGATTATATGGGTAGGAAGACTGCATCCGCAGAAAGGATTGACTTACCTCTTGGATGCTTTAGCTCTTATTAAAGAAGAGTTGGAAAAAAATAAAGCAGAAGTGCATTTAATAGGTTCGGGAGAAATTGAAAGTGAGCTGAAGGAAAAATGCACGAACTTGGGATTGAATGGAGTGGTTAAATTTCGTGGGAAGGTTTATGGTGATGATCTAATTAAAGAATATAAATCATCACACTTGTTTGTTCTTCCTTCACTTTACGAAGGACAGCCCCTTACTCTCTTAGAAGCTTGGGCTGCTAAACTACCGGTGCTGGTTACCGATGTGGGAGGAAATAAAGATTTTGTGGTGGAAGGAGAGAACGGATATATTATTCCGGCCAAAGAAATTAAAATGCTGGCGGAG
>JBBSWE010000115.1:0-4710 GCA_038046445.1 Nanobdellota archaeon
AAGATTTCTATACTCCAGAATACAATTAAAATGCTTCAGAATAGTGAAGTATTACCAGGAATTAATAATAGATAAAGTAGTGATTAAAGAAGGGAAGAATTACTCATTGAATATGGAATGGGTAAAAATGCTGGAAAAATTCAGCCAGGGAGTCCTTGAAGAATATTCTTCCCAGAAAGACCATACTAATCCGGAATTGGAAGTTGCTTATGGGCATTCCACCAAGCAAAATCCTTCTAAAGCAGGAGAAGAAGCTGCAGAAGAAGCACTGGAAAAAATAAGGTTTCACCAGAATGATCTGCAACTGGCACTGGTTTTTGCCGGATCCTGCTATGAGCAAGATTTTTCAGCCTTACTGCAAGGAACAAAGCGCGTTTTAGGAAATACACTCCTGCTAGGTATATCCACTTTTGGAGAGATTGCTGACAACCGCTTCAATGAATCAGTTACTTTAATCCTTTTTGCGGCTAAAAAGGAGAACTTTCAGGTAGAAACCTCTTACGTGGAAATTAAAGACTATGATAATTATGATAAATATAGTTCAAAATTAATTAAGAATGTTAATCTTAAAAATAGCAATTTTGCGTTTATATTTTTTCCCGGACCTTCTCAGGAGAATGGCATGACAAATATAGCTCCTTCTTTCATTAGTTCTTTTAGTAAATACCTCCCCGCAAATCTTCCCCTTATAGGGGGAGTAGCTGCGGATGATGGTAAATTAATAAAGACTTACCAGTTCTTTAATGGTTCTATTTATAATAAAGCAGTAATTTTGGCTGCGGTAAAAACCAACATCAAATTTGCCATAGCTGCTGAACATGGATACTCTCATTTCAATCCTGAAAAGCAGTATAAATTTAAATTAGAACAAAATACCATCAAAGAGATTTCTATTCAAGAAAAAAATAAAGTATTGCCTTTTGATTCAGCAACTAAAGTTTATGCCAAAGAAGTAGGTGTATCTGCCGAAGTTCTAAAAGAAGTGATGCCTTATTTTGCCGGGCCTAAAGGTAATTTTAAGCAGTGGATAAAACTCACTGCTTTTGCCAATAAATTAAAACCTCACATACTGAATTACCCTTTTGACATAGATGGAAATGGTCTTATCTTCACTGGATATTACTCTGAGAATGAACCAATGATAATGATGGATACCAACGGAGATAATTTGATCAAATCATTTAAATCAGTGATAATTAAAGCTATTGAAAAGTTAGATGATCCACAGATAATTATTGCTTTTCCTTGCGCTATTTACAATGTTATTTTAACGACATTCCAGAATGAAATAAAAGCCTTAAAAAGTGAAGAGCTTTTTAGCAATATTCCTATTGCGGGTGCATATGTCAATGGAGAAATAGGCCCTTATGATGGAAAAAACATTGATTTCTGCAATGGTTCAATAGTTTGCTTAGTGCTGGGAAAGAACCGAACTTAATCAATTTTGCCCAAAACGAACTCTTTCAGCTCTTCCGTTCCTTCTTCAACGCTTCAAAATACCTTAAAATATTCTTATCATTAATATATTTCTCAGCATTCTCCCAAAATTCATCTAAGCGTTCAGGATGAACTCTCTCTTCATACACTAACGCTTCTATAATCATATCCAATTTATCTAATTCTTTCAGGAATTTTGCGATAGGAGATTGATGCTGAATAAATTCTAAAGCTAATTGTTCGGTTTTTTTCCTTCCGATGGACTTAAACATCTCTTTTACAGCCAAAGTTTCCTTCTCGTCCTTGATCTTATGTTTATCCCAATCAGAATACTTTCCTTTTTCCCACACCGGATCGCCATGGAAAGATTCTGCTACATCATGCACTAAAGCCATCTGCACTAATTTATTACGATTTATTCCTTTCGGCAAAGGTACAATCAAAGCTAATATTGCTACCCCATAAATATGATCAGCTACACTTTCTGAATTGGGGACGTTCTTATTTACCCAACCGGTGCGAAGTACATGCTTTAACTTAAAAGCCTGCTGTAAAAATCTTAGTTTCTTCATTTTAAGGAGAATTCCGGCGGGATTTAAAAATTATATCTTTTCCAGCATCCACTCTTTCAATTCTTCTGGCCATTCTTCTTCAATACTCTTTCGATGTTTCTTCAGCTCCAATAAAACATCCTCCCGAATCTTCCCCCCATCAATCCATTTGACCAGCTCTTCTTTAGCATAAATAGGAACATGCTTTAAGCTCCATACTTGAAATTTTATTTTTTCCAGTTTAGAATCTTTTTCATCCTGCTGTTTATGATGCATCTCGCTCCATAATTGAGTATAAGAGAAATTCTCCCGTTCCTCTTCTTTCTCTTTCAACTTCTCTTTTCCTTCCTTCAAAGAGATCTTGCCCATAATAATTTCATGCATCCTTTTCAAGAAAGCTTGCTTATCTTCAATTTTAATCACATCGCTATATCCTTCCATGATTAAGCCAAAAGCGAACGGGCTGGGCAAAGAATTACTTGCTTCTATCACCTTAATCTTCCCTTCCGTAACTTGAGCGATAATCCATTGAGCGTGGGGAGCGTCCATCAAATCTTCCAACACTTCTCGTTTCGCTTCTTTAATGATGGGAAAATGTTCTCCGATCCGCTTGACCGCGTTAAATAAAATCTTACTATTGATTTGCATTCTTCCTACATTCTTTGTTCTTCCTAAATATTGACGCAGAATCATCAAAGAACGAGCGGCACAATGCCGAAATCTTCGTTGCAACACTTCACTTTTCTCAATTGATTGTTCTAACACTTCGCGATAATTATCCGTTTTTAACAAATCAAACGCTCTAACTGCGCTAAAAGTCTGCTCGGAAGAGAGATAAAAGCCATTGTCAGTAAATCCAATTTCTACATCTCGATGCTGTGATTTTCCAATTACATAAGCTAAAGAACGAGCCAAACAATCATTCACTCTTCGGCCGAAGAGAGTATGAAAGATAACATAGTTACGGCCGCGATCGGAATATCTTTCCACCACGATCTTCTTATCCGAAGGAATGATACTATAATTATACTGCTCATAGAAGTAATGATAAATGCTTTCGGCGGCTTTCTCGTCCACGGTTAAGAATTCATGGATGAAAGAAACGATTTCTTCCCTGCTTTTCTTTCCAGCAAACTTTTCTTCCATCAACCGACGGAAACGGCTGATCTCCATCGCTAAGTCGAAAGATAGGGGAAGCATTTCTGAAAACCAACTGGGCACGGTAGGCGGACGATTAACGGAAGCCGAGACTTGCGCCGTCATTCCGCGCGTAAACTTAAACATATACACATTCCCACCGAGAACGAACACATCTCCCGGTCGTAACCGTTCCAAAAAACCTTCATCGATCATACCTACTACTTGTTCTCCTACTTTAACCGTGACGTAGGTCTCTTCTGGAATCGTCCCAATATTAGTCATGTAAATTATTCTGGCCATCTTTCCTTTTTTACCGATATTGCCTGATTCTTCATCGTACCAAATTCTAGCATAAACGTGACGTTCTTCTAAACTAGCATACTGGCCGGAAAGATATTTGATACTTTCAAAGAAGTCTTCCCAAGATAAAGTATGATAACAATAACTTTTCTTGATTAAATGAAACAATTCGTAGATATTAATGATTTCGTTGATAGCGATACCATAAATATGTTGCGCTAAAACATCTAAAGCATTTTTAGGAATATGTACTTGATCGATTTTCCTTTCCAAAGCTGATTTTAAGAGGATAGAACATTCTACTAAATCATCCCGATCCATGACAATCATCCGCGCTTTGACTTGGGCGTGCAATTGATGGCCGGCTCTTCCGGCTCGCTGTAAGAATCGGGCTACCGATTTAGGACTGCCTAAACAGATCACTAAATCAATAAAACCAATATCAATGCCTAATTCTAAGGAAGTGGAAGAAACCACTACTTTTAATTTTCCTTCGCGCAAATTTTGCTCGGTATTAAATCTCGCTCCCTTACCTAAACTGCCGTGATGGGCAGCGATATTCTGATCATTATAAGATTGAGGATAAAATTCTTTTAAATTATGCACGACGCGTTCGGTACCGCTTCTGGTATTGGTAAAAATTAAAGTAGTTTTATGCTCTTGCACCAGTTCGTGAATCAAATCGTACATCTTGCGGTGCATCAGCATATAATCTACCTCCACTAAACTCTTCACCGGACTGAGCACCTTTAGGTCTAACGATTTAATGAATTGGACGTCCACGATTTCACAATCACGTTCCTGATCTCCATCATAACCCACCAGATATTTAGCAATCTCTTCCAGCGGAGCGATGGTAGCGCTTAAACCCACGCGAGTATATTTAGGAGCAATCCGTTCTAATCTCTCTAAGGTAAGGTTAAGATGCACTCCCCGTTTATTCTCGGCTAAGGCATGGATCTCGTCTACAATCACCCATTGCACTTTAGTCAATTTTTCTTTGAATTTAGGGCTATTAATCATAATGGCTAGAGATTCCGGAGTAGTGATGAGGATGTGCGGAGAATGTTTTAGCATCCTGCTTTTTTCGGCGGTGGTAGTGTCGCCAGTTCTTACTCCGATTCTTATCCCTAATTTTTTGTTAGCCAATTCTTCCATTTGTTTTAGAGGCTCGAGAAGGTTTACTTGGATATCTGCCCCTAAGGCTTTTAACGGAGAGATGTAAACACAATAAACCCGGTCCTCCAGGATCTGCTTCTCGGAAGAATCGATTAATTCGTTT
>JBBSWE010000116.1:0-3554 GCA_038046445.1 Nanobdellota archaeon
TAATCTTATTACTAACGGGATGCGCTACTGTTCCAGAAAAAGATGTAGGGGATTTAACACCTGCTGAACAAGCAGAAATAGCAAAAGAAACGGATACTACTTCCCTCGCCGGAAAAGCAGTAAATTTCCGAAATTGTGTGGATCCAGATTCCAGCAGCACTTATGACAAAAATTCTCTTTTAACGAAAAGCACTACCACTTACAGCAGCGGTTCAGTTACGGATAGATGTAATACTTTTAACAAAGGAACTAAATCAGAAAAGACCCGCCTGATTGAAGGAACCTGTAAATCAGGAAAGTTACTCTATTGGTATGCCGACTGCGATGTTTCTTGGGGCAAGGATTATGGGTGTGTGGATGGGAAGTGTGTGAAAGCTACTATTTCAAGAAATATTGAATTGGTATCAAACACAGATAAAACCTATCGTTTACTTTGGTACGACGGAAGCAACAATAAGGTGAGCATGCCTTTAGCTTACTTTGCTTCAGAGAACAAATTGATTTTAGGAGAAGATTCTACCAAGCTGCTGGTTCTGAATGAAAGCCAACCCATAAAGAAGAACGACTATTTTGTGCTTGACGCGAGCAGCGGCTCTTACCTGTTGCAATATAAAGGTGCGGATGCGATAGGAACACTTAACGGAACAATCAAGTTTAAAGATATGGGTACCGGAAATGCGTTAACCTTTTTCTTGGGAAGCCAGCAGACCATAGCTACCATCGCCTTAGGTGATTATCAGTATCCAGTTCAGGTAGCATCGGACGGATCAGCTATTGACTTCAACCTTTACGTGGACTTGAATCGAAACGGAATTATTGATTTAGATAATGAAAATGAAATAGTAAAAATAAAAGAGAAGGGGGTAGAAGTGAAAATATACCATTCTCAAACGTCAACTATTGATATCCACTTGAAGTCAACAGAAGGAACTATTCTCGTGAATCTTCTTCCGACTATCGCCAATAAGATTAAAGCTAAGTTCGTGAGTGGATGCCAATTGATTCCTTCTGGAACCAATACCTTATCCTGCTCCATAGGAAAAGACACTTTTAAGTGGACCAGTTCCGAGCCAGAAGGATTTGTGTACACACATTAATCTTTTTTATTTTTATTTTTTATTTTCTTGCAATATCTTTATAAATCACTTTCATTCTTAGTATAAACATAAGTCCCACGTGGACGGTCTATGAGGCGACTCGGACAGAAGAGTTATTCTGATTCGCTTTTACGATTAAAATAATAGTTTAGCGTTGACCTAATGATGCTAACCCGAATAAAACTAAATGAGGTAAAACAAACATGCCCAGAGGAATGTATAAGTCCAGAACTTTCCGCCGAATTAAAGTAAAGGTTCCCGGAAATACCGTAAAAATGCATTATTGCAGAAGAAAGCCCGGTAAAGCCCATTGCGCTACTTGCGGTAGAGTCTTAATTGGAGTACCCCGAGAGCTACCGCTAAAGATGAAGAACATGGCCAAAACCAAGAAAAGGCCGGAAAGACCATACGGCGGAGTATTGTGCTCGGCCTGTACCAGAGAACTGCTGAAGCAGAGAGTAAGGAAAATCAATGATTTTCCAATGTTAAATAAAGTAGATAAGGCTTTATTTAACACGAGGTCTTAACCATGGCACTATTCGAAGTAGGAAGATTATGTGTCAAGCTCGCGGGTAGAGATGCCGGCTTGAAATGTGTGGTAGTTGATGTCATCGATCACGTTTATGTTCTAGTAGATGGAGCCACTCGCAGAAAGAAAGTTAATATCCGCCACTTGGAACCTTTAGACGAACTGATTGAGATTAAAGCAGGAGCTTCTCACGATGCAGTTAAGTCTGCCCTGAAGAAAGCCGGAATTGAAGCGAGAGAGACTACTCCTAAGCAAGCTGCTCCGAGAGTTTTAGCTCAGCGTAAAGGTAAAGGCAGTAACAGCGTGAAGAAGGAAGAAGTAGTTGAGAAGAAAACGACTAAACCTGCTACTAAGAAAAAGAAAGAATAATTTCTTTATTTTATTTTTTAATTAAATTAATTTATAGTTAAAAGGGAAAATAAGTCAATCGATGTTCTTGAGTAACTTCTAAGATTTCATAATCTTTTATTTCAGTAACAAAACAATCTTTTAATTCGCGAATTAGAGTATCAAGCTCTTCTTTATTGGAAGTTATTACTTCAAATTCTATATCATGGTTTCCTAAAGATTTTACATAAATAATAATGTTTTTGTTGTATTTAGCGATAGTCTCTAATTTGGCATACTTCTCCTTATTCATGTTCTGCAATTTCAGGTAGATTAAAGAATAGCTGTTTCCCATCCGAGCAAAATTGATCTTGACTCCAAACCCAGTAATCACTCTTTTCTTTTCTAAGTTCCTTAAGCGATAATTTACCGTATCTGCACTGATTCCCGCTTTTTGGGCGATTTCGATTAAAGGCATTCTGCCGTTTTTGTTTAAGATACGTAAGATTTCCAGGTCTTTTTGGCCCAATTCCACTTTCTCTTCGCTTCCTTTAGTATAAAGAATCTCTTCTGCTTTCTGTTTAGGCCAGAGATGAACTTGAGTATAAGTGTAAGCTCTCTCTAAAATGGTAATATTTCTATCTAAGATGTAATCGCCCCATTTGCCAAATATTTCTTCATAATAATTTGAAAAGTCGGCAAAATTTTTAACATACAAAGTAGAGATTAAATCAAATTTTCCCCTTAGCGAAACCAACCAGAAAATTCCCTTACTCTCTTGAAGCTCTTTCAGGAATTGCTCTTCTTTTTCTTTGGTTAAGTTGTGTAAGCGGAAAGCTATCTTTAGGTGGATGTAGCCCAAGCTGCTGGGATTAGTCTTCACAAAGAAATAATCAATGATTTTGTTTTCAATTAAACGCTTAATTCTGTTTCCTACCACCTGCTCGGAAAGATGCACTTTCTTAGCGATCTGCTTGTTGGGCTGGCGAGAATCGCGGTCCAACTCATAAAGAATCTTGCGGTCATTAAGGTCAATAGTCAAGGTCATTTTTCTTCTAAAAGAGCAGATATTAACTCTTTACACTCCGCTATTACTTTTATAAAATCAGGCAGATTATTAATCTGATGAGCAAGCCCTTTCTCCCAATATTGCTGAGCTTCAGATATTTTTTCTTTTTCAAAAAGCAGCTCTGCATTGCAAACCAAATCCTTAAACTTGCATTTTGCGGCAAGAACCTCTTTTACTTTGGTTTTGTTGATCCGTTTTGAGTGTAATTTTAAGATTTTCCATACATCATAATAATCCCTGGTTTTTCCACGCTGTAAAATGCTGCGTATTTTTTCCGCCAAAATTTCTTCCAAAGGATATGCTGGCAAAAAGTGCTCCTCTTTATCTGAATATTCTGAAAGAACGGGCTTCTCTTCGGACGGCAGAATAACTGGCTCATTAAAGCTTAAATCCAATTTTATAGTATTTTCGTGATTTAATGGTCCGATAAATTGAACTTTAAGCTGGGCATATTCTAAATTAAAATGCAATGATTTAAGGATCATGGTCATTCCTATTTTTTCGGTAAGGTAAATGTTAATAGCTTCTATGA
>JBBSWE010000117.1:0-10811 GCA_038046445.1 Nanobdellota archaeon
GCTTCTTTAGAATGTTCTTTCGGTTGCTCTTCCGGTATCCCTTCCGGCTTGGGCATATTCTTTTCGGGAGGCAATAAGGCTATTCCCACAATATAATCCCCAAATTTTTCTAGAACTTTAGCTTTAAATGAATCTAATTTTCCCTTCAAGGCTTCCAATTTCTTCTCCACTTCTGGAGGCAGTTTAGGCAGATTAGAAGGAAGACCAGGTATTTCTCCTGGGCTGGGAGCAGTACCTTTATCAGAAGCTCCGACCGGTTTAATACTTTTAGCTTGAATGGATTTATTTTCTTTGTTTTTACTCATGTTTTACACCCCGTCGGTTTAACTGTGACTGAAAAGTCTTATTCTGGAGTAGATGTTTTAGAGTATTATAATCGTTTAGGTGGGGGGTGAGACAAAAAGGTCATACTCTATCCTTGAGCCTGTAGAAAAGAAATGTTTAAATAGAGAATTTATTTACTTCTAGGTATGGCAGATAAAAAAGAGGAAAAGAAAAAAGCAAAGAACCTTGATGATATTCTCGGTCAAATGGCTGCAGAACATTCTAAGGATTTGGATGCCTCTTTCAAAGCAGTAGATGCTTTTAATAAAGATGAGAATCAAATGCATCTTTATAATAACATTCTTACGCCCGGTCAAGATGCTTTATACAATACTTTAGTTTCTTCTTTGGATAAAGAATTTGAAAAGAAAGATGAAACCAAGTTAGAAAAGAAAGAACAGCATGACAAAGTAAGAAAGGCCGTAAATAAGGCCCTAAGATCTTACTTTGAAAAAACCCAACCTCACGTCGTTAAAGCCATGGACGATCTTAAGATGAGTGAGGATGATCAGTACCAACATCTAAGTTCACTTTATGATGAACACACCGGTGGCGATCCTAGAAACAAACAAAATCATGGAATAAGAGCAATAGTAGAGAGTCTTATTCGTCAGAAGAAGACTGTTGGACATGTTAAACAACTTATTTATAACACGAAATCAGCAGGTGCGCAGGGTGCTTTAGAGAAATTAAATGATAAATATCAAGCACATCATTTTGGAAAATATAATAACACTCAAGTTGCAGCTTATCTAAAACCAAAGTTTGAAAAAGAAGGATATGAAATTGAAGATAAACTAGGATACATCCAATCCGATTTGGATACACTTATGAAAATGAGAAGTAGTGTAATCGAAAAAGAGGGACATCAATACTTATCTAAGAAGAAAGAAGAAAAGAAGAAATAATTTGTTTTATTTTGTTACTATTAAGTAACACAAAGTTTATAAAGTAGAGGCGTTTCTAGAGTATTATGGTACTACCAAACTTAGAAGCGATGTTGGCAGGAATAGGAACTGCTACTGACTTAAATGGAGCTTTAACTCTTTATGATCGCGTAGATAGTGAAGAATTCAAGCTAGGAACGATCAATGATTATTACATTCCAGCTCAAAGTAAATTACACGCTTCTGTAGAATCAGGATTAAGAGGAATTTTCGCCGGAGAAAGTAGGACTATCAATTCTGATACGGAAAGACATCAAGTTAAATCTGTTATTACTGGCGCCTTAAAAGAATATTTTGCCATCATTTCACCTTCTTTAATCACTTCCATGAATACCATCGGATTGAGCGAAGAAGATCAGTTTGAATTCTTATTACAGGAATATGACAAAGGAATCGGCGGAGGAAAAGTAGAAAGATTGAACACCTTAGGAGCTTTAGTCAATGGATTAATGAAAGGAAAAATTAATACCGGCCAATTTCAACATCAATTGTATACTAATCAAGCCCAATATGTTAATATCGCTTCAAACATAAAAACTAGCACTTTAGTTTCTCACATTTTTGCACCTTATGAATCTTACCAACTAGCAGCTCATTTACTGCCTGTATTTGACAGAGCAGGATACGAAGTAAGTGATAAGGCTGGATATATGAAAGCAGATTTAAGAAACTTGTTAGATCTAAGAACCAGAATAGTTCGTCCAGAAAGAGAGGATATTCCTTATTTAAGAAGAAGAGAAACGGCTTAAGTATTTTTGTCCCACTTCAGACCACAATTCTTTTATTTTAGTTTGTCTTTATAGCTAACATGCATACATTAATGTCTCAGGAGAGTATTGAAGATTCTGTTAATAGTGATAGTTTAAATTACAATCGATTACAACCACAACTTCAATTACAGCAATATTCTATGGGTGGAGCAGTTATCGGCAAAGATAAAAAAACTTACGTCAGTCCAGATAGCGATAATCGTTACGCTCACGAAAGAGAAGCAGAAGTGATGGAAAGAGTAGTCCATAATTATTTAGATTCTAAAGTAGGTAAAGAATTCGTTAATTATGCCCAACAACAAGGAAGAAAATTCATTCCCATTGTGGGGATTGGAACTAAAGATATGGGAGAAAATACCGTTGCAGCCATCATTACCAACGATTTAGAAGCGATTTTGATCAGTAATTATCAAGGTAAGGGAATTAAAGAAAGAACCGCAGAAATGGCTCAAGCTTACGGAGTGATGGACACACAGATGATGCTTGATTATGTCCTTACCCACGAACTGGCTCATGCTGCCGGATATAAATCAGAAGCAGATACGGAAGGATTCGTAAAAGAGTTTTATACAGATTTAGCCGCTAAGAGCAGCGGTAAAGAACAAGAACGATACTTAACTCTGGCCGGAATTGCGGCAGTAAGAGAAGAGCAAGCTTATAAGAGTGAAGCTAATTAGAGAAAATCCCGAAAAACAGATTTTCTAAAATCAAATATAGCGAAATCACCTTGCCCGTTAACTAGCATTCATCTCCCAAAATTAGTCTTGGAGATTTCTGCTTATTTGATTTAGAGCAATTAAGTTTTAATATAGAGACCTCTTTTTATTGATGATGGAAGTTATCGATGAAAAAAATATTGTTCTTAAGAGAGAATTAAACGAATTAGACTTGTTTGTATTGAAATTTGTCAGAACTCTCGAAAAATATACTCCTTATGTTATTATCTCTGGTTATGTTGCGCTCCTATTTGGCCGCTCTAGAGGAACGGAAGATGTAGATTTATTTGTTCCTCCATTAGACAAAGATAAATTTCAGCAGATTTATTCTGAATTAAAACAAGCAGGGTTTTGGGCTATCAATGCTGATGACGGGGATGAGCTTTATTCTATGCTTAAAGAAGGTTTGGCGATCCGTTTTGCAGAAAGAAATAAGGTCATTCCAAACATAGAAGTAAAATTTACGAAAGATATTATCGATTATATTACTGTAGAAGAAAAGATATCCGTAAAGACCAAACAAGGAGAGCTTCTGATTTCTAATATTGCCTTTCAAGTTGCCTATAAACGATTTGTGTTAAAAAGTGAGAAAGATGTAGAAGATGCCTTGTTTCTGCAGAAGTTATTTAACATATCTGAAGAAAAAATTAATAAGTACAAACATATTCTAAATGAACATGGAAGAATTTGAGCTGAATCGGAAGCAACGGGAAGAGTTTGTTATTCTTTGGGCAGATTTTGTCAGAACTCATCCTGATGAAGAATGGAGTAAACAGCAAAATGTGTTAATCAATTCTCAACTTAAATCAGCACATCAATTTACTCGAGAAGAGTATCTGAAGTTTAAGAGTAAGATCTAAAAGTTAAGAAATTATTTAAATAAATCTAACTAAAAAATTCCACTTCTATCTCCAGCTGGTCATTAGTAGGATATTCGGTTACGATAGCTGCTAACAATTTAAGTTTCTTGAATAACGCGCGATTTTGCTTGATTTTATACTTAGACAACAGAATGCGCGGCTTTTTCTCATCCAGAAATAACTCGGAATCGTTCAAACGCAATTCCTTCTTTACTCGTTCAAATAACGGGTTTAGTACTGCTACAAACTTACTCAAATCCATACTTCCCAGTCTTTTACGATATTCAAATCCTGGAGCCAGTTCTGGAAGGTATAAAGCTCCTCTAATCAGCATTCCTTCTTCATCCACCACATCAAAAGGCAATTTAGCACCTTCTGCTTCTCTCTTGATACGATTAGCCAATTGCACACTATCTTTTAGTTTGGCAGTGCAAACATGAATTGGTAGCTCTAATTGCTTCTTTTCAGCGTATTCTATAATTTTCTGACCCAGTTCTAAGGAGCCAGCCACCGCGTAACTCATATTGTCTTTAACACAAAAACCCATATCCGATAATTTAGATTGAGAATTATCAGCAATCTCTAATTCATTTAGATTCAAGAAATCAATTTTATCCTTCACAAACTCTAACACCGCAAAAGTTTCCTTTTCCTTAGCGGGAAGCAAGGGAATCTCTACTCCTATTTTCCAGAAAAATTTTCGGGCCAATTCCAGCTTTTTCCATAGTAATTTTGAATCGAGATCGAAATGAAAACGAATCTCATCTAATCCTGCAGCAAATAATTTCTTTAAAGTTTCTTCCGTAACCAGATTTAAAGAAGTATAAAGATGAAGATGAAAATCTTTTCCAAAATGTTTTTTTAATAATAAGATATATTCAACCACCCTTTCCACTTTCGCCAGCGGATCTCCGCCAGTAATGCCCGCTCCTTTGGCTTTCATCATTTCCGCTTCTTTAATTATATCAGTAGGAGAAAGTACTGGACGTTCATTAGCAAAGATCAAATCTTTCTGATATTTTTGATCTGACACCGGACAAAAATAACAATTTCGCGGACAGATTCCCGTAACAAACAAAACTAATTTCTCTCCCCGCACACAGAATCTACATCCTAAAGGCAGCTCTCCGCGATTAAAGGAATGATATTTGTTTTCGAACGTTTCTGACATGAGAAGATTAAAACCACTTAGTTATTTTAAAACTTGCTATTAGATTAAACGAAATCGTTTTATTTAGGAGTACTCTCGTCGGGAAGCAGGGCTTTGTAGATAGAACTGGCCATATTGGGCACTCTTATCCGATCAAGTGTATCTTGAACAATCGAAATGGTGTCCACGTCTTTAAACAGTTGACCTAAACCAAAAAAATAATCTCTTTCTCCTGCCGGATTGCCGCACAGGTTCATCAGAGGACTGACATCCCCTAAATTTCGGAACAATCTTTCAACATAAACTCTTTTACATTCTTGCATCTGACCAATAGTATATCCTTCCAACCCAGAAATCAACGTTTGTAAATGATCCGGACTATATCTGCGCAAGGTGGCATCAAGGTGTATACCTTCTTCGATAGCACTGGCAAAAAAACTAAACATGAATTCAGCGTATTGTCTTCTAGTATCTATCGCTCCCATCCGCTCTAAGTAATTAACGTCAATATTTTCGCCGGATTTAACTGTTCTGTCGATTTCTTCTACTTTATCCATATTTCCATTTTGGAAAGCACTTTTATAAGCCAAGAAAAGACTTAAGAAATAAGGTAATTCATTTTCATCAGGAAGAGAGATACTATCGATTCCACCCATAAAAAAAGTACTTAAATCTCTGGTCCAGGAATGGTATCCAAAGTCTTCTAAGTCCACCACTTTCTTTCCAAACAAATGTGATACATTATAATCCCCATGTTGAAGCCAGTACTGCTCATTAAGAGTACCTCTCAAATTGGATAAGGCCTTAACTCGATCTTCAAGATCAATACCTTTTTCTCTGAGATGTTGATTAACCTTAGAAGAACGATAAGACTCTCCACTCAAACAATCAGGATGTTTGGCATAAAAAATACGCGCCAAATAAGTTTTGAATAAATCTTCTTCTTCACTTTCCATCGCTCCTTTTCTACTCATAAAACTAGCATAATAACCACCCACTCGATTCAGTTCTTCTTCCCTAGCATTACATAAACCCACAAAACGAGCCAAATTCTTAACACCAGCGATGAGCATACATTTTTTCTTACTTTGATAATCGGAGTCAGCGAGAGCCTTATTTGCTTCAGTAATCAAATGATGAGAAAGTGATTCTCTTCCCAAATATTCCATAAAAACAGCTCTTTGTGGATCATTATTTCCATAAAGAAGAGGAACTAAATCCGGTGAAACTACTCTAGAAATTACATCTAGGTTTGCTTTTTCTGCGGCAAAAAGACGGGAAGGATCGTGTTGATAACGATAAGCCAACTCATCTTCACCAGAAGGAGAAACATATTTCTTTATTAAAATGGGTTTTGGACGATCACGACTTTTATAAGTGGCTCGTAACAAGTAAAATTCAGCATGGTGGCTGCGGAAAGAATCTTTCAACTTCAATTTTCGAAAAGGTCTGATTTCTCGGTCAGTAAGAGATCCTTTAACTTCCGCTCTAGTTAAGGGAAGTCTCTCCGCTACAAAAGTAATAACTTCGTTTTCCATACCAGAACCTAAAATGAAGTCCTATTTATAAATATTATGATGAATTCACTATTCTTGGATAGTAATCCCTTGATAGACGATTCTACCCAGACTATGAATATAACTTAGCATTCTTCTTAATCGGGAAACCATGTTCATAAAGTTATATTCAGTATTATTTTTCTCTAAAACGTCTAATTCGTGGTTTAAATTTAACTTTGAATCAGAAAGACGCAAAGCCCAAGCACCATCCTTATCATAAATAGCTTTCATCGTATCTAAGTAATATTGTTCTATTTTACTTAAAAAAGTCAAAAGTGTAATTTTATCTTTTGCTCCTACTTTAATAAAACGAGAGAATCTAGCGGTACGGCGAGTTTCATCCGCAATTCCTTCCAGATAGAATCCCATAAAAAGGTGGTTAGACAATTGCATCGGATTCATTTTTAACTTTTTAATCGCATTGGAAGGATGTTAAAAGTTATAAAGAATGGTTCGATACAATAAGAAATATAATCGATTTACATCTTTATCACGTTGGTTAATATTTTCATAATTGTCAGAGGTTAAAGCACCAAAACTCTCTTTCATCATGGTTCTAGTGATAATATCCATTTTACGGATAATTTCTTCTACTGAAACCTGTTCCATATTCAAAAAATCTTTAGCTACAATAGTGTTAGCCGTTTGCTCCATTACCTCTAAAGCGATAAGATTCTGAAATATTTCTTGGATTTCTTTAATTCTATCCTTAATTTCTTTTCCTTTTAGAACAATAGTCTTAAAATTAAGAATATAAGAAGAATTAACTTCCCGAGCAATAAGATTAATGTTTTTTCCATCAATGGCAATAACTTTAGTTTTGTTTTCTTCCTCTTTCTTGATGTCACTTTTGCTGAGCAGAAGATTCTGTCCGCTTTCTTCCAAATAGATTAAATCACCTTTCTTCAGCTTATTCTGGTTGACCCAAGATTTAGGCATAGAAACGACAAAACTGCTTTTTCCAAAAGAGATTAATTTACGATATTCCATTTTTACCCCCTAATAACTATATTTTCGGCAAACTCCCCGAAACCCCCTATTCCGTATATACCTACTATATGGCATTAAGGAAAGGTATTTATATTTAAATGTTTTGCAACAAGTATAGCAAGGGGATAGTTAATCTATACTAAATGGGGGTGGACCAAATGCAGCCAAAACAGATGAAATGCTTGGGAGAAGAGGAAGAGGAACATTTCTACTCGAAAGAAAAAAGAGCAAAATTATTAGATGAAGATGAATTAACCCAAGAAGAAGAAGGTTTCATGAAAGGATATGATGAAGATACTTCAGGAGAAGAAGAAGAAAACTATTGCAAATTGGATTTGACTGGAAGTAACGGGAAAACATAGTTTAAAACGAACAAAGCTAAAATGTCTTTAAAAGGTTTATTGGGATTGGACTTATGTACACTTAAGGAAGAAGATATTATCCGCCAGTTGCAGGAAGCTTACCGCCAAGGCATGGACGAATTTACTTTTACCTGTGGAGAGAAGAAAGTTAAGTTAAGTATAAAATGAACGAATTTTAAGTTCACTTTAAGAGAAAAGTCTATAAATGTAAGAAAAGTTCTTTGAATTAAGGTTGATGACATGAATTATCTTAAAAGTGGACTGCAGCGAGCTTGGAACGGAATCAAACAACATAAATTATTGTTTCTTTTTATCGTCTTAATTCAAATTATTGTGCTGGGAATATTGATTTATCTCCTGCTCAACTATCCCACTCAAATCTTACAAGATGTGCAAGGAATCATGGAACCATTGGAAAGAGCCAATTATAATGCTACCAGTATCCAAGAAGGAACAGCTTTTACTCCAGAGATAGCTACCATTTTCCAAAGTTATAGTTCGCTAGTAAAACATACTTTAGGACTACTTTACTGGTTGGGAGGTATTTTCATCATATTGCAAGCGTGGTTATGGATCTTAAGCCTGCGTCTGTTGAAAATTAGTATCGAAAAATCGGAAAATTTCTGGAAAAAAGAAACTAAGAACTTTTTTATTCATTGGTTAAAGTATCTTGGAATAGGAATCTTATTTACTTTCATTCCGGGATTAATCGCTTATTGGAGTTTGAACTCCTTTTTTAACATTGAAGCAGAAAACACCACCTTCACTTTAATGGGAATGGTAGGAATTTTCTGGCTGTGTTGTTATTATCTTCAATGCGTAGCTTTTAGTTTATTATCTCTACCCTTCCAGAAATATTGGAAAGAATGGGGAAGAATTGCTTTTAAGAAAGTTCACCAAAACTTATTGGTTGCAGTAATAAATTTCCTAGTTTTAGGGGGATTATTCGCGGGGATTTACTTCCTGCTACCTCTAGAATCTTTATTCCCCTTAACCTTAATTATAACCATATTGCTGCTATTAGCAGTAGTGTTGACTAGGATCCTCTGGATCTCTTGCCTGCAAAGCGAGCTGAAAGAAGTAAGACTAAATGAGAACAAATTGAATAAATCATGAAAGATTTTCCTAAAAACGTTAAAACTGTCCTGATTGACACCAATGCTTGGATGGCTATCGGAGAATTAAAGATAGACTTGTTTTCGGAATTAGAGAAATGTTGTGATTTTCCGGTTCAGATTGCCACTTTAGAAGGAACTTTACGAGAATTACAGAAGATCCAAGAAGAACAGCGCGGTAAGTTCAAGCGCTTTGCTAAACTGGCTTTAGATCTAATCAAAGCTAAGAAAGTAGAAGTATTTCCTCATTCTACGGGTAATGTAGATGAATTATTAGTAGATTACTCACACGGAGGATTCTTAGTTCTTACTTCTGATGCAGCATTAAAGAAAAAATTACAGCGACCTTATTTAACAATCAGGCAAGGCAAGATGATTGTAATGATAAGATAATTGCATTAAAATTAAAACACACTTACTTCTAAATGAATGGCTGGTTGGATCCTTTGATATTCTTTCCTTGGTAATCCACCTAATTTTAGCAAAAATGGTGTTGAAAATAGTTTTACAGCATAAGCTAAATTACTTACGACGGAGTAATCCGGATTACCCTTAACTTTAACATAATCAGAAGGAGAAACAAACTGACCTGCACATCCATATATTTGAGGCATGGGAACGGTTAAGAAACGGTCGGGAAGAGTGGCAAAGAAATCTACACATTGTCTGGAACAGAAATCCCACGCATAGAGAAAATCTCTATTACCACCAACCTTCATAAAATGGTTATTATGCGCTAATCGAACTCGATCTTGAAGATGTTCTAAGTTTTCTGGATTGTAACGAACATTAACGTCCATTAACAACATCCTATCAAATCTTTTGGGATTATCAATAAATTCTCTTGGTGAGGTTTTGGGTTGCTCAACATAAACTCTAGCTAAAGTAAGTAGATAATCTCCAGCAGTAAAACTGGTAGATTTAGGAAATTCTTGAAGAGGTAAATCGATTTGTTCACAAGGGATGGGGTTTATAACCTGTCTTTCTAGAATCATTTGCATTTAAAAAGAGAGCGTATTTATTAATTTAACTATTACAAAGTAAAAAATTAAACCATAATTGAAAGATGAAGTTAAATTATAGAATAATTTATAAGGCAAAATCTTATTCTAACCAAGATGGACAATTCACTCTTACTCATACTCATCGTTATAGGAAACTTAAGCTTATATTGGATCCTATTCGGAAAGAAACGCTTCGAGAATAAATATATGTTACAAAAAGAGGAAAAAGCTGATGCCGGAAAGACATCTGGTCATTGATCATCTGAAATTTGGGTACGAAGGGTTGTTTAATCCCGCCGAAGTATACAACATTATTTCTTCCTTCTTCTTCGAAAAAGGATATGATTGGTACGAAAAAGTAAACGAAGAGCAGATTACTCCACAAGGAAAACAGATTCATTTGATATTAAATCCCTGGAAGAGTGCGAGTGATTATTACAAACTCATAGTAAAGATACAACTAAACATGATTGATTTAAAAGAAGTGGAAGTAGAACAGCAAGGGCAACCCCTCCGACTAAGTCAAGGAGTGATACGCATGACTATTGATGCTTATGTGTTGAGTGACCGTAAAGACAAATGGGGTGCTAGCACTTTACATTGGTTGGTAATGGTTCTGACGGAAAAATATTTCTTCCGCAACCACTTAGCTAAGTTTGAAACCTGGGTTAAAAGCGATGCAGAAGACCTGCTTCACAAGCTAAAGAGTTACTTGAACACCAACAAATATACTTATACCGGATAATACAAACTAAAGAATTACAACAGAGAGATAAACAAACCAAAATGGATGCCAGCATTGATCCAGAACATTATCTGGAAAAACAGTTATTCATCAACAATCGTATTATTAAGTATAAAGGTATTTTTCGAGCGGATGAATTATTCTCTACCATTAATCAGACTATAGAAGAACGTGGTTATCAAAAGAGGGAGAAAAAAAGTGAAGAGACAGTTACAGAAAACGGTAAAAAGATTTACGTAGAGCTCCGCCCGTTTAAAGTAATGTCCAAT
>JBBSWE010000118.1:0-2221 GCA_038046445.1 Nanobdellota archaeon
AGTTTGATTTTTGGGAAAAGCATCATTGATGCTTAATATCCACGCAACGCCTATAGTTTCAGAATGTTTTTAAACTGAAATGAAGACTCCTTAAATAATAATGAAAACAGTGATTTTGTGTGGTGGAATAGGGACTCGTCTAAAAGAGGAAACGGAGTTTAAGCCCAAACCGATGGTTAATGTTGGAAATAACCCGATTATCTGGCACATTATGAAAATTTATTCTCATTATGGGTTTAAAGATTTTGTTCTTCCATTGGGATTCAAAGGGGAAGCGTTGAAAGATTATTTTGTGCACATGAATTGGAAAAATAATGATTTTACTTTAAATTTGAAAGAAAAAAATATCTCATTGCATGACGAGAAAAATATAGAAGACTGGAATATTAGTTTTGTGGATACGGGGATAGAAAGTTTGACCGGATTGCGCTTATTTCAAGTTAAGCATTTATTAGACGGAGAAGAAAACTTTTTTCTCACTTATGGCGACGGATTAGCTGATATTGATATCAATAAATTGTTAGAGTTCCATCGCCAGAAAGGAAAAATCGCTACTATTACCGGGATAAATATCGATTCTCGTTACGGTATTCTTGATATCAATCATCAGGAAGAGACGATTACTAATTTTTCCGAAAAACCCAAAGGACAGGAATATATTAATGGTGGGTTTATGATTTTTAGTAAAAAAGTTTTTGAACATTTGGATCCTGAAAATGCTATGTTTGAAAAGACTTTATTACCAAAGTTAGCAAAGATGGGCGAACTGGCCGTTTATAAACATCATGGCTTCTGGCATTGTATGGACACCCATAGAGATTATTTAAACCTTAACGAACTCTGGAAAAACAATCCGAAATGGAAAATTTGGTGAGCCTTACAACAAAATTTTATCTTTGACAAAAATGTTTAATGAAATTTATCACAAAAAAAAGGTTTTGATTACTGGACATACAGGCTTCAAAGGAACATGGTTGGCCTTATGGCTGCAGCGTTTAGGAGCGGAAGTGATCGGATTTTCTTTAGAAAAATTTGATAACGACCATCTGTTTAATTCTGTAAAATTGGGAGAGAAGATAACAGATATACGGGGAGACATCAATAACCTCTCTCAATTGCAGCAAGTTTTCGAGCAGTATCAGCCGGAATTTGTGTTTCATCTGGCGGCTCAGCCCATCGTCAGGGCTTCTTATGATCGGCCGGTAGAGACGTTTAGAACCAACATTCAAGGAACGGTTAACGTTTTAGAATGTATTCGCAACTCTCCTAGTGTCAAATCTGCGTTGATTATAACTACCGACAAAGTTTACGAAAGCAAGGAACATTGGCATGGTTACCGTGAGATTGATCCGCTTAGAGGAAGCGGGGACCCCTATAGCTGCAGTAAGGCTTGTGCCGAATTAATTGTTGAATCATATCGAAAATCTTTTTTTGTCCACCAAGAAAAATTGGTCGCTACCGCCAGAGCTGGGAATGTTTTAGGAGGGGGAGATTTCGGTCAGGATCGCATCATTCCAGATTGTGTTCGTTCTTTAAGAGAAGGAGAGCCGATTAAGATAAGAAATCCCCATTCCATTCGCCCATGGCAATATATCTTAGACGTTTTGAATCATTATTTAACTCTAGGCCAGAAATTGATGGAGAGAAACGAACCCACTGCTGATGCTTGGAACGTTGGTCCGTTGGTTTCTTCAGTAGTTACGGTAAAAGAATTAGCTGATGAAACTGTATCTGTCTGGGGCCAGGGATCCTTAGCAATAGAAGGAAATCATTCTTTGGCTGATCCGCTTCAGCCCAAGAAAGAAAGTTCTTTTTTGAATTTAGATGTAAGCAAAGCTTATTTTGAGTTAGGCTGCCGACCTAAATATGGTTTCAAAGAAACTATTTATCATACCATCAATTGGTATAAGAGATTCAACGAGGAGAACGCCTATGATTTATGCTTAAAAGATATTGAACGTTTTGAAAGCTTTAAGTTAGAAAAATAAGGAGCAGCGGATTTTGCTTTTAAGGGGTTAATTTTTTCATATATCTCAATAGTCTTCTCCGTCATCCTGTCCCAAGTATAATTGTTCTTCACCAGATTATATCCCTCTTCTCCCATTTTTTGCAGCTCTTTATTTTTGACGGCTTTTAGCAGAGTCTCCGCCAGCATTTTAACTTCCTTAGCCGGAACAATATATCCATTCTCTCCATTTACCACAAAATCTTTATTTCCTCC
>JBBSWE010000119.1:0-2829 GCA_038046445.1 Nanobdellota archaeon
AGGTAATATGGTGATTAGTAAAGAAAGTGTGAACAGATTATCAAATTAAACAGTGGAGTATTTCGCATAGAAATATCTACTCCCCTCATAAAAATAAAAAAAATAAAGTTTAATACCCGCGGCAATCAACGCAATAATAACGGTTGGCGTTTTCCACCACGATCCGCTTGCCGCAACCCTTGCAACATCTCTGGATTTTAAACTTCTTTACCTCTTGAAAAACGTGTTGCTTCAGTTTGATCACCTTCTTTTTTAAAAACTCGTTCCTTTCTGGGAGAGAAACTAATATATAAATGTTTGGGTTGCTTATCGTCGATAAAGCTCTTTTTCATCGAGATTAAAGAGAAAAACGGAATCTTCTTTCTCGTCGTTAATCTTCTTCATTTTTAATTTCTGTGCTACTTTGAAATAACAAAAATGGTTTTTTAGTTAAAATTCCCCGAAAGTGGGACAACTATATCATTCTCCCCAAGAAAAATAGGAAGAAAACTCCGAACCCGACCATGGCTATCCAGATAGGGATGTTCCAGTGCCAAATCTTAGCTCCATCAAAGTTCATGAAAGGAATCATGTTGAACAATCCTAACCACAAATTGATTTGAAACCCAATAGAAAAGAAAAATGCTCCGGCAGGAATAAAAAACATCAATCCTAAAAAGAGTAGCGCTAAAATATAATTGACTATTGGTCCAGCTAGACTGATTATTCCATTCTCTTTTCTAGTAATCATTCCAGAGATCATTACTGCTCCGGGAGCGATAAAAGTAAATCCTACCCCTACTGCTAAAAGTAAAGCGAAGAAAAGCATTTGATCAAAAGAACGAAACTCTGCCGCACAACCATAATGCTGAGCCGAAAATTTGTGTGCTAATTCATGCAACAAGAATCCAATTCCGGCTGTGAATAAAGAGATTAATACTAGTAGCCAAAAGGAAGAACTTTCTAATTTTGAGAAAGACAGAGTTCCGTCAGCAAGATTAACTCCTGAAAATAAAAAGGTGAAGGTTAGCGCTACCATTATCCAAGCTTTAGTAATGTCCACCAATTCCACTCGAGAAGTAGAAATCTTTCCAATCTTAATTATCTTGTTGATCATCTTGCTTCTTCTTTTTCTTAGCAGTACTTGTTTCTACTGCTACTTCTTCATCATTATCATCTTCTTCTAGAACCTTTTCCATTTTCTGCTTTAAAAATTCTTTCAATCTTTGTGCTTCCTCTTCTTCCACCTTAATCAGCATGCTTAAATCTCCAAAACTTTCATCAGCACATTCTTCACAGTAAAAATCAAGAGTATCCTTTACTCGATAGTGTGCCCCTTTATTGCAGATAATACATCTCTTAGCCATGGTTTATCTTAAAATTAATATTCTTTAAAAAGCTTTTCACTGCTTTAATCCATTATTATAGGTATTAAATAATTAATTAGTATTTCTATTTCTTTAACAAGAACTGTTTCATCTGTTCGATTTCTTCATCAGTTACGGAGCAGCCATTATATTTAGCCGCCCATAGTACTGAATCCAGCAACAAATCTGGTCCAGTTTTATCCTTGGGGATATAAGCGTTAAGTAATCCTAGTTTGTAAGCTGCTCCAACTAATTCTACCGAGCGAATGATTTTTATCTCTTTAAATTCTTGACTAAACTGTTTCATTACGGTAATATTAGCACTAACCTCGCTATTAAACCTTCTCTCCAGCAGTGATTTTAACTCCCCGCTATTTTCAATAAATAAACGCAAGGTTCTTTCATCCATTACTACGGCTTCAGCGTTCGTTTCCAAAGCACAGACTACCGATTCGATTTCTCCTTCTTGAATCACATCCATATTTTTACCGTTGATGCTAAAAGAGCTGTTAGCTAAGCTGATTAGCTGTGCCGCTCTCTTCTGAGGAACATTCGGATACAATTCTAATACCCCCTCATTTAACAATTTCATCACTTGCAACGCTTCAAACTCGAATCTTTTTATGGAAAGGGGGCGGTCAATCAATTCTATCTTTACGGCGGGAGTGATGTAAAAATGTCCGCCAAATTTTTCTTTTAGTAAAGGAATAACCCAAGACAGACGTGACATCACTAAAGAAATGATTGGTCCAGTATCAAAAAATAAGATTCTCTCTTTTTGTACTGATTTAAGGTTGCTTTTTTCTTTTTGAACCATTCTAAGTTACTCCAAACAGTTTTAAGGCTAAACCTAATCTTTTATTCGCGGGATAAATCTCTTTATGCTGGCCGAGCAAAGTAGTTCCACCGACATACTGCTGCAAATCCCAGTTGGATAATCCCATTAATCCGGCGGCTTGTCCAATAGAAAGGCCTTTCTTTAGTAACGAGGCACTTTTCTTAATTCTAGCGGCATGC
This sequence comes from Nanobdellota archaeon, assembly GCA_038046445.1. Lineage (GTDB taxonomy): Archaea > Nanobdellota > Nanobdellia > Woesearchaeales > GW2011-AR9 > JACRPH01. The sequence goes on from JBBSWE010000119.1 coordinate 2,364, forward strand.
ATCACATCTTGTAAATGCATTTTTACATCAGAATTGTCTCGGCGCAAAATATCATACAATGATTTTATCTTTTGGTTGTATCGCCCCAGTTGATTCTGCTGAAGATTAGATAAGGCTGATTCTAATTCTACCATCAAATCTTTATAATCTTCCTCTTTTATTTCGGGGAGAACTTTGTAAATAGAATAGACTAATACTGTAGCAGAGATGAGGTCAATATCTTTGTGTACCGCGACATCTTCAATCGCCTGCTCGCTCAGGTTTTTGAGTTCTTCGATGTCGGAAGAATCTTTAGTTTTAAGTATATCAATAGTCTTAGAGAGAATCAACAACAAATCCTTTTTAATCACTCCTTTCATAGAATAGGGTATTTTTTTAGGTTTTATTAAGCTTTGGGTGAGAATAAGAAGATTCTCAATTCGGAAATTAGTTCACAGTTTTTCGTGGTACACTTCTTCAGGAGTTT
>JBBSWE010000120.1:0-1451 GCA_038046445.1 Nanobdellota archaeon
TTGAAAAGCTAGCAGGATATATTGGAATTGGCAGTCAGAATGTGATTAAAATAGCTACTGATGAAAACGGAAGGATGCGTACAGGGGCGTTACAATTAGAAATTGAAAGAGCTAAAAGAGATAAAAAGAAAATTTTAGCCGTAGTAGCTACGGCCGGAACTACCGGATGCGGAGCTATCGATCCATTAGCAGAGATCGCCGACATCACTGAACGCGAGCAGATTTACTTCCATGTTGATGCCGCCCATGGAGGAGGATTTCTTACCTCTCAACGGATGAGACCAAAGTTTAATGGGATTGAAAGAGCCGATTCGGTTACTATTGACGGACATAAAATGCTTTATACTAATTATCCCTGCGGAGGTATTGTTTTTAAGAATAAATTAGATCCGGTAGAATCTCTTAAACAAAGCGCCAAGTACATCCTAGATAAAGCTAGTGAACATTACAACTTGGGTAAGAGCACAGTAGAAGGATCACGCAGCACGGATGGAACACTTCAGCTTTATGCTTCTATTTTAGCTCTCGGCAGGCAAGGATATGAACTTATTGCCGATCATACTGTAAATATGACTGAACATCTGTTAAGAAGAGTAAAACAAAGTCCTGTATTGGAAGCGTTCCATCAACCAGAGATGAATCTATTATGTTTTAGGTACGTTCCTCAAGGATGGGATAGGCAAAGAGACATTCAACCTATCAACCAAGCAAACGTTCTCCTAAATCAAGAGATCTATCGTGATGGAGAATTCTATCTGGGAGAAACAGAGATGAAGAAAGACGACCAAGAATGTAAAGTACAACGGGCTATTATCATGCATCCCTATGTAGAAAAATATGATATTGACCGATTAGTAAGAAGAGTGGAAGAATTGGGAGAAAAAGTTACACAAGAAATGGGAATGGCCAAATGAATACCTTAACTCCAGAAGAAGTTGAACGTCGCATTACATACCTTTCACGAGGAGTGGAACAAATAATTGAAAGAGAAGAACTAGCTTGGAAGATAGAAAAATCCCATCGGGAAGGAAGATCCTTAATTGTTAAGTTAGGAGTTGATCCTACCTCTCCAGACTTGCACTTAGGGCACACGGTTCCATTCATGAAATTAAAACATTTCCAGGATTTAGGCTATGAAGTCCAGTTCCTAATTGGAGATTTTACCGGAAGAATCGGTGATCCGAGCGGAAGGTCAGCATCCCGAAAGCCCTTGAGTGAAGAGGAAGTATTGAGTAATGCCGAGCAGTATAAAAGACAAATCTTCAAGATATTGGATCCGGAATTGACTAAAATGGTGTATAATAGCTCTTGGCTTAACGCCCTTAAACCTGACGACTTTATTAGATTGATGGGCAAGGGTACAGTCAATGACCAGATAAAGAGAAGAGGAGTAGCGAACCGATTAGAAGAAGGCAACCCGGTTTCGGTAGCGGAATTTGTATATCCTTTCT
>JBBSWE010000121.1:0-3148 GCA_038046445.1 Nanobdellota archaeon
GGCTTTCTTATTTTAATAAGCTGGCTAACGCCAGCTAATATCCACGCAACGCCGGTGTTATAGGTTATACCTTTTTTGAAATCTTCCACATAGCTTCAAATGTGGATTTAAATGATTGTGCAATCTGTTTGTTGATGATAACCACCGAAACGATATTCTCTTCCTCACCCATATGAATTCCAATAGTGTCTCCATAAATTGTAAATAATGATGGCGTTTCCCAACCTTTGGGTAAAACTCTTATCTCGTGCCAAGGGTTTCTTCTTTCTTCAATCTTATGGACTCCTTTTTCCTCAAAGATGGATCTTGCTTTGAACTTCTTTATTTTTTGGGTTTCGTAAACTTTTCTGGCATAATGCCTCATTGCTTCAGTAGTTTCACTAATTCCCATTGCCAAGTATACATCTTTTGAAGTTAGTTCTTCGATTGTTCTATTAATCATGGCTTTGAATCCGTCAAATCCTTCGTAAATTACAACATTAAGCTTTTGTTTTGGGTTTAGAGAAGAAAATTGCGGCAAAACTTTTTGTAGTATCTCTTTTTCCTGCTTTATTTTATCTTCTTTGTCATTAACCACATTAAGAAGACTCTGTGGTGGTAGTGCTTGGTAATACAATAATCCCATTTTTTCAATCTTGCTTACTACTTTTTTGGATTTTAGCTTTTCTAAGATATCATATACTTTTGATCTAGAAATACCAGAGTTTTTTATAATTGAACCCACTTTTGATTCTCCCAAAGTTAACAGTGCTAAATATACTTTTGACTCTCCTTCCGTAAATCCCATATCTATCAATATTTTATATAATTCAATATTTTCCATATTATAGCCCCCTAAGGGGGAACTAATATTTAAATATTGCTCTTTGATACCGATTTATTATGAGAAAAGAAAAAACATCAATAACGGAGCGGCTTCAGGAAGAAGCTACCTTTGGAGATTTATTAGAAGTTAGTTTGCGAAAAGAATGCTCTTCTGCCTTACACCATCAGAAAGAGATTATTGTTGGATCACTAAGTAAAAATGATGCTGATGAGTATGGAATTGTTTCCATCTGTGGATATTATGGGGGTGTTAAGAGTTTTGATAAACAAGATAATAGATTAAAAGAAGAAATGCTTTGTTTAAACCCAACAGTACATCGGGCTGATGCAATAAAAGAATTACATTATACTGGAGAGGGTCTTATTAAAGTTCCCTTGTCGGCAGTGGTCTCGTATAAAATATTAACTAGTGAAAGAAGAGGATTGAGAGTAGTAAATTAATATTATTTTTATTTAATTAGTTTCTATTCAGTATAACCAATACAACAGTACCCCACCACTTTGTTCTTATCTCCAGCGGTATCTCCGGAATTACGGTAATCAATCAATTGTGGCTGCCATCCTTTAATTTGGGCTAAATGCATTAATACTTTTATTCCGGCTCTGCCGCAGGCATCTAGTTGGCCGGAATCATCATTGAGGATCTTGCTAATAGTATCGTTATCTTTAATGATAGCTTGGCCGTATTCTAGATAATGGCTTAAATCAGAACTGACTATAATCAGAGTATCTTCGTCAATCTTAGTAGAAAGATATTTGGCTAACTTTTCTTCACTTACTGCTCCGAGAACCAGAGCATACAATTCAAACTCGCCCAAGGTTTCTTGTAAGAACGGAAGTTGGACTTCTATGGAATGTTCCGCAGCATGGGCTTCGGGATAAGAAACAATCAAATTTTCTTTAAGCCAACTCTTTGTATCTCCTACTTTAACTATCCCTAAGGGTGTTTGGAAATCTTCTTCTGCAATAGCAGCACCATTAAAGGCTTGATAGTGTGAAGGACCGAGCAAAAGAACTTTCTTAAAAGAATATGCTTCTAATAATTTGTATCCTTGTGCGGCGACGATTCCGGAATAGATGTATCCCGCATGTGGGACGATTAAAGCTTTAAGTTTACCGTGCGTATCGATTAACTCTGCTTGTTCTAAGTATTGCTGGATCTGCTTCTTCAGTTCTTCTGGATTCTTAGGATAGAACATTCCGGCTACAGCTGGTTTACGGGGCATAATTAATTATAAAAATAACCTAGTTTAAAAATCTAACTCCATACTCCTTTAATGGGGTAATGGCAGTACATGCATTTGCCGTTCTTCAATCCTTCCATCTTCACGTTATATCCATTACGTCTAATCAACATCTTCTGGCATTTGGGACAGAAAGTGCTGGAATAATTATCGTCAGAGATGTTGCCTAAATATATATACGCCAGTCCCGCTTCTCTACCAATTTCATGTGCTTTAAGCAGAGAAACAAAAGAAGTATTGGGCTTGTTGGTCATCTTATAGTCCGGATGGAAAGCGGAGATGTGCCAAGGAATCTCCTTATCCACTAAAGCGATGAAGCGGGCGATTCTTTTCAATTCTTCCTCCGAGTCGTTCTCTCCCGGAATTAACAAAGTAGTAATTTCGACCCACTTTCCTTGATCCACACATCGCTTAATACTTTCTAAAATGGGAATCAGCTTTGCTCCGCAGTTCTTCTGATAAAATTCGTCGCTGAAACTTTTCAAATCGATATTTAAAGCGTCTACAAAATTCATTTCCAGCAGCGCTTCTTCAGAGAAATAGCCGTTGGTAATAAAAATGTGTCTTTTATCCGCGGTGATCTCAGCGATATCTTTAGCATACTCTATAAAAATAGTGGGCTCGTTGTAAGTATAAGCGATGCTCATGTAGGGAGCAGCTTCCTTTTTAGCTTGTTCGGGAGTTAATTCTTCTCCTAAAATTTTTCTTTCCTGGGACATCTGCCAATTCTGGCAGAAACCACAATGTAAATTACATCCTACTGTACCAATAGAATATGCTTGCGTTCCCGGTAAGAAATGAAATAAAGGCTTCTTTTCAATGGGGTCGACATGTTTAGCAGCTACTTTACTATGTACTAAAAGAACTAATTTTCCCCCTTGATTCTCTCTCACTCCACAGATGCCGCGCTTCCCTTCAGCGATCAGACACTTATGGTTGCAGGCTAAGCAGCGGAGTTTAGAGTCCTCCACTTGGTAGAGCATATCTAATATAAATAAGGGGAAGTATATTAATTTATAGATAGTTTGGCACAATTCGCTTTGTGAGTGATTCCTCGTTTTTAAACAAAAAATACTCCT
>JBBSWE010000122.1:0-1543 GCA_038046445.1 Nanobdellota archaeon
AATTCTGATTTGAAGTATTCCTCACACTCTTCCGATTCGCACCACGGCACCAACAGTAATTTACCGTTTTCAATTTCTTTCTTAGCATCTTTTAAAGATTCAACCGTAACTTTGCTTTTATCTAAATGCTGTTTAGCCTTTTCAAAGAGATCCTTCTGAATCTTAACTAATAATAATTCTACTTCCTTACCTACTCCAATAATCGGAAGAGCTTTCTTCTCCCCGTTATCTCTTCTGGCCAGCATAATTTGTTTCTTCTCTAAGTCCTTTGGGCCGATTTCTATTCTCATCGGAACTCCTTTCAGTTCCCACTCATTGAATTTCCAACCGGGAGTATAACCATCCCGATCATCTAGGTGAACGCGAATTTCTTTACCAGACAATTCTTTTCTGATTTTCTCTGCTTCAGCTAAAACTCTAGCTTTAGAATCATCAAAAGTAATCGGAACGATTACAACCTGAATCGGAGCGACTTTCGGAGGCAGGACTAATCCTTTGGCATCAGAATGCTGCAAGATCATCACTCCAATACTCCTAGTTGAAACACCCCAAGAGTTCTGCCAACCGAATTGACGCTGCTGTTTCTCGTCGAGGAAAGAAATTCCAAACGCTTTGGAGAAATTCTGTCCTAAATTATGAGAAGTAGCTCCTTGGATAGCTTTTCCGTTGGACAAGAAGGCTTCTACCGAATAAGTAGCATCCGCACCGGCAAATTTTTCTGATTCCGCTTTCTTTCCTTTCAATACCGGAACAGCATACAACTCTTCAAACAATTGAGCATAAAAGTCTAAGATGTGTAAAGATTCTTCCACTGCTTCTTTTTTTGTAGCGAAAACGGTATGTCCTTCTTGCCATAAGAATTCTCGGCTTCTCAACAGAGGCATGGGATGTTTAAATTCCCATCTCACTACATTACACCATTGATTGATTCTCAGTGGCAAGTCTTTGTAAGAACGGATCCATTTGGAGTAAGAATCGTACATAATGGTTTCTGAGGTAGGACGGATAGCTAATCTTTCTGAAAGTTTAGTATCTCCACCATAATCTACCCAAGCTACTTCTGGAGCAAAACCTTTGACGTGACTTGATTCTTTCTTTAACAAGGATTCCGGGATAAGCATCGGGAAATAAGCATTTCTTACTCCATCTTTCTTGATTAAAGCATCAAAGAAAGCTTGCGCTTGTTCCCAGATGAAATAACAGTTAGGTCTTAAAACGTAGCAACCAGAAACGGGACTGTATTCAATCATTTCTGCTTTCTGTAATAATTGAGAATACCATTCCCCAAATTCATCTTCCTTCTTGGCAGTTATTCCTTTAGTATCGTGTTTGGGTTCTTGTTTAGAATGGTGTTTGGTATCTATGTTAAGATGTTTAACATCCACTTTTGCCTCTTTCTTGCTGTCTTTAGCCATAAGAAGGAAGAAGCAAGAACTTATTTTTAAAGGTTTAGTTATATTCTTGCCAAACAAGCTATTCTCCAACACAGTATGTGCATAGCTCAAATTAGGGCTTTTAAAGAATAAAATGGGTTTTGCCCATT
>JBBSWE010000123.1:0-5331 GCA_038046445.1 Nanobdellota archaeon
ATGCTCAGGCTTTGGTATTATCGACAGAATTAATCCCTGACAGCTGTAAGGCGGAGGGTGTCGCTCCCCAGATCAGCCGGGCTTTGGCTTACGGCGGAAATTATCCCAAAGGAGAACCTTCTCCGGGCTTGACGTTGGTGTTAGAGTTTGCTCCTTTTGATGGACGGACTTTATTTTCTACTTCTAGTCATCCTACTTTTGAAAGTGCCGAAGCTGCTTATACTTGTAAAGTAAAAATATATTCTCAAGTGGGCAAGAATGCTCTTTCCGCTGGAGAGACGCAAGAAGTTAAAGTAAAAGTGAAGTTCGCTTTTAGTATCTTGGGAGCAGTGGACGAGAATCTGGCCCATTTGATCAATGACGTGAAAGGCGAAGATTTCATGAAGTTTGCTAATGCCTTGCATTACATCGATATCGCTTTGAAGTGGATCAAGTATATTCTGGAAGCGGTTATGCTTATCGTAAGTATTGTAGAAATATATGACTTAGTTAGTGTATTGTTGGGCGAAACCGCACTAATGGTTCAGAAAACTCCCGCAAAACCTTGGGCAGCTTTTTTGGAGGGTCAATGCGGTTTTATGGAAGGAACCGTCAAAACACAAGTGATGCAGTACCTTAAATGGGTTCAGATTCCGTTACAAATATTATCTTGTAATCCTGATCCGAGTGGTTGGGGTTCTTTAACTTGGTACGGAAGGTATCAAAAGAGCGTGCTGGAAATTTACAACGAGGCTACGGGAAGAACTTTGTTAGGCCTTCCGGCTGGTTCTCTTTATGATAATATTTATCTTTCCATCATGGGCTTGTGTGTGCCAGGAGTAGTTTATAATATGAACAAGCTGAGAGAAATCTATTGCCGCAAGATTGTGTGTTATGGAACAGAAGTCCCTTCCGGATTGGCCACGATTGACTCTTGCAATGATTTGTATGACTTGATGAAATGTGAATATTGGTCCGGACCGGCGATGGAATTTATACCTTTCTTGGGAGCGCTTTCTCAGATTGGGAAAACGATTAAAAATATGTTTACTTCGCCCGTAGGACTGATTAATCTCGGAGAGATAGCTACTTGTTCTGCTTTATGTTTTACTCAAGACGAAGGAAAGATTTTGCTCCAATCTTGCAATTGGATCAGGTCCTTTACTAAACTCTTGGATCTGGTTGAATCCGTGGTCGTAATGGTCAAACAGCCGCCTACAGTTACTGGCTCGCCTTACTGTGATATGGCTGATGATATTTCCGTCAGTAAACTGACGGGCGGGAAGAACTATGGAGCAGAACTTCCGGCAGAGACGGCTGCTCCTCCGGAGAGAGCTTCAGCCAGCAATCCTTATGGATATACTGAAGCTCCGGCGACTACTCCGGCGAGCACTGCTCCGAATCCGGCCGCAACTACCTGATGAAAAATAACACAAAATCCAAAGGAAGAAACAGCAGCATTAAACTGCTGTCCGTAAAACCAGGACATCTGTCCTCTTTTTCAGGACGGAGGATTGAGGGGTTTATTTTAGGTGATGCAACTATGAACTGCGATTGGCGGGTGGAAAAATGAGAAGATTACTTGCTGATGCTTATTATTTTGCGTATGTGAAAGCGGGAGGAAGATTACCCCGCGAAAAGTTGTTCAATGATTTTTTGATTGTGGCATGTGCCTCGGTGCACGGAATTGATATTGTTATTTCAGAAGATAATGCTACTTTAGCTAGTGAACTGTCTTTACTTGCATATCAAAAAGTTAACCATGAACAAAAGTTATCTTTCCCTCAGTTTATTAAATATGAAGAGTTTAAACACTTAATAAGAACAAGTTTTCCTAACCCAGTCATAAATAGTTCTGATAAATTCGGGATCTTTTTGGGCATCTTCTACATCTTTCCAAGGGTCAACTTTTGTTTTAGTCTTCATAATTTGTTAAAAGAAAGCCTTATATATAAAAGTTTCGTGATAGAAAGTGATGCATAAAAAAGCGGTGATTACATCGGTACTGGTGTTTTTGTTATTCGTTAGTATAGTTGCTGCTGCAGATACTACTACTGATATTACTACTTCTAGCAGTTCTTGCACCGGCTTTTGGGGAAAGATTGGTTGTTTCATCTTTGGAGATGCTTCGAAGCGGATTGCGATTGGCGGGTGGAAAAATGAATAAAGCACTAAAGTTAATTCCACTTCGTAAGGATTATAATTCATTAATAGATTCAGTAGGTGTTCTCCTAGAAGAGGCAAGAAAGAAAGCTTATTCTCAAATTAATCAGTTATTGGTTAAGACTTATTGGGAAATCGGAAAAAGAATAGTTGAATTTGAGCAGCAAGGAGAAAAAAAAGCCGAATATGGGAGCAATTTGTTAGATAAATTATCTGAAGATCTTACTAAATCTTATGGCTCTGGATTTTCAGCATATAATCTTCGTAAGATGAGATTATTTTATCTGACTTTTCAAAAATGGGCAACAGTGTCGCCTAAATTAAGTTGGAGTCATTATAGACTTATTTTAAGATTAAATAATCCTCTGGCGAGAGAATTTTATATTAAGGAAAGTGAGAGTGATAGAATTGGTCAGTCACCGATTGACGAATTAAGGCAGAACAAAAATACTAGAATAGCGGAGAATTGTTTTGGGTAATTAAAATGGATGATACTGAGTTACGTTTTATTCTGCAGGAAGGAGAAGGTCAGTTTATTGAATTTAAAGAGTCATTTGAATCGAAAAGTCTGGCCAAAGAGATGGTCGCCTTTGCTAATTCTTCTGGAGGAAGAATATTTCTGGGAATCACCGACAAAGGAGAGATTAAAGGAATGATCATAACCAATAGTCTTAAATCTCAGCTATATGACCTTGCTAGAAACTGTGATCCTAATCTAAAAATAAACCTCTTAGTGTTCAAAAACATTTTAATTGTTGAAGTTAAAGAAGGAGGAGATAAGCCCTACAAGTGTAGTGAAGGATTTTATATTAGAGAAGGAACAAATGCTCAAAAACTGAGCAGAACTGAGCTCTTAAACTTAATTGTTGGAATGGGGAAGGTAAGATACGACAATTTACTTCGTGAGGATTTTGATTTAAAAAAAGATTTTGATTCTGCCAAATTTAATTTTTTCTTAGAAAAAGCTAATATCACTAAGAATATTGCTTCGGAGAATATACTTCTTAATCTAAATTTAGGAAGAAAGAACCGTTCTAATTTTAGACTCAATAATTCTGGAATCTTATTTTTCGCTAAAGAAGTTAGAAAATTTATCCCTCAGAATAATATTAGTTGCGTCTTTTTTAAAGGTAAAGAAAGGTTGGATGTGATTGACCGAAAAGAGTTTAGCGAAGATCTTTTGTCTAATTACACTAATGCTTTTGCTTTTTTGAAAAAGAATTTACGGTTGAGTTACAAAATTTTAGGGAGCGGGCCAAGACAAGAAATCTTAGAAATTCCGGAAGAAGCGCTTAAAGAGGGATTGCTTAATGCTCTGGTCCATAGAGATTATTTTGAGGAGAGGTTTGGAATTTTTGTAGAAATTTTTGATGATAGGGTAGAGATTACTAATAAAGGAAGATTATTGTTTGATAAGAAATTATTGGGTAAAATAAGCTTAGCCAGGAATCCATTACTAGTAGATATGTTTTTCCGGCTGAGATATATTGAAAAGATTGGCTCTGGAATTAATCGCATCCGGAAGTTAGTTAAAGAGAGGGGCCTATCCGTTAAATTTGAAATTAATGATTTCTTTAAGATAATTTTTTATCGTCCGGGAGAGTCTTTTGATGCTCAGAAAACTACCCAGAAAACTACCCAGAAAACTACCCAGAGAATTATTGAACTAATTCAAGAAAATCCCGCTATCACCCGAAAACAACTCTCTGAAAAAATAAAGATTACTGAAGATGGTATAAAATATCATTTAAATATGTTAATCAAAACAGGAAATATCAAAAGAGTAGGTCCAGATAAGGGCGGACATTGGGAAGTCATTAAAGAATTGCGATGATTTCGGATAAGTTTCTGATAGAAAGAAAGCCTTAAAAAGCTTAAGAATATTTATGAGTTAAAGTATGCAAAAAAAAGTGGTGATAACCTTTGTACTGGTGTTTTTAGTATTGGTAGGTATAGTTTCTGCTGCTAACGAGACGTCTTGTACTGGCTTCTGGGGAAAGATTGGTTGTTTCATCTTCGGAGATGCGACTAAACGTGCGGCTGTCGGTGGTAAGGCCTGGTGGGATGGCAGTAGTGGGAATGTGGTGATAGGATGGTAACTATTCGCTGGTGTTTGGATAAGAAAAATGGGATTGAATTAGTGGAGTCAAATGATAACCTTAGCCAGAGTTATTTTAAGGAATCTAAAGAATTATTAATGGATATCAAAGATAATTTACCCAAGTGGGAAGTAATTAAAGCTTATTATTGTTGTTATAATGCTCTTTATGCAATATTAATGAAAGCGGGAATAAAATGTGAGATCCATGATTGTTCTATTGAACTGGTTAAATTAATTCCTCTCTTTGAAGTAAAGGATTACCTTTTTTTGATTAAACTTAAAGACAAAAGAATAGCCAATCAATATTATCTTAAGAACGAAAAGTTAGAAGATCTAAACGAAGTAAAACAATTTGTATTTAATTGTGGTAAAATATTAGATGCTTTAGACACTGACGGGATAAATGCCTTGAGGGAAAAGATACATGAAAAATAGACATATGTCTAAAATATTAGACATTATCATTCTGTACTTGAGAGATTACACCTGTTCTTTTTCTGGAAGAGAAATTGCACGTCTCTCTAACTTAAGTCCTCAATCTGCATTAAATACTCTTAACTTATTAGTTAAAGAAAAGATTTTGAATAAAAAGAAGGAAGGACGTAATTACAAATATTATTTAACTTATAACAAACTTAAAACAAAAAACTATTTGCAATTAGCAGAAACTTATTTTGCTAGCTCTTATTTAGATAACTTTGAATTAAACTCGATTATTTCGGAATTAATATGTTTCTCTGAAACGATGATAATATTTGGCAGTTATGCTAAAAAATTGGAGAAAAATGACTCAGATATTGATTTAATAGCTATTAATGGAAATAAACTAAAAATAGAAAAAGCAAAAAGTATTTTCCTCCGTGAAATAAATGTTCAATATGTGACTTGGAATGAATTTAGGGCTTCCCTGAAGAATAAGAATCATTTGGCTATTGAAATCAAGAAAAACCACCTTATTTACGGAAATGTTTTTAAGGTGGTAGAGGCTTATTGTGAGTGAGATCGATGCATAAAAAGGGGTTAATAACATCAGTACTAGTACTTTGACAATTTAATTCTGAAACATTTATATATTAGTTCTTCTTTCC